>JAUVXK010000171.1 GCA_030603635.1 Burkholderiales bacterium
CTCCGACAGCCGCATGGACACGGGCGACGCCAAGAACTGGGCGTCGCAGGTGAGCGCTCGCCGCGAGGAACTGACCCTCAAGGCGCTCTTCAACGAAGAACTGGGCGTGGTGCTGCAGGTGCGCACCGCCGAGCGCAACGAAGTGATGCAGGTGCTGCGCGAGCATGGGCTGAGCAAGCACAGCCACTTCGTGGGCAAGACGCGCCCGGCCAGCTCTGCCATGGACGTGGGCAAGGGCGAACTGCAGGTGTGGCGTGACACCAAGGCCGTGTTCAGTGCCAGCCTCTACGACCTTCACCAAGTGTGGGACAGCGTGAGCTGGAAGATCAACCAGCAGCGTGACAACCCCGCCTGTGCCGACGCCGAACACGCCGCCGCTGGCGTGCCCGCCGACCCCGGCATGCACGTGGCGCTCACCTTCGATCCGTCGCAAGACGTGGCAGCGCCGTACCTGAACCTGGCGCGCCCCGGGTGGCCATCCTGCGCGAGCAGGGCGTCAACTCGCACGTGGAAATGGCCTACGCCTTCGACCGCGCGGGCTTCCAGTCCTTCGACGTGCATATGACCGACCTGCAGTCCGGCCGAGCCAACCTGCGCGACTTCAAGGGCGTGGTGGCGTGCGGCGGCTTCAGCTACGGCGACACGCTGGGCGCCGGTATCGGCTGGGCGCGTTCCATCACCTTCAACCGCGTGCTGTCGGAGCAGTTCCAGGCCTTCTTTGCCCGCCCCGACACCTTCGGCCTGGGCGTGTGCAACGGCTGCCAGATGTTTGCCGAGTTGGCCGACATCATTCCCGGTGCCGAAGCCTGGCCGCGCTTCACCACCAACCAGAGCGAGCGCTTCGAGGCCCGCCTGTCGATGGTGGAGGTGCTGGAGTCACCCAGCCTGTTCTTCCAGGGCATGGCAGGCAGCCGCCTGCCCATCGCCGTGGCGCACGGCGAGGGTTACGCCAACTTCAAGCACCGCGGCAACCGCGATGCAGCCATTGGCGCCATGCGCTACGTCGACAACACCGGCGCGGCCACCGAGGCCTACCCGTTCAACCCCAACGGCAGCCCGGGTGGCCTGACCGCAGTGACCACCGCCGACGGCCGTTTCACGGCCATGATGCCGCACCCCGAGCGCGTGTTCCGCAATATCCAGATGAGCTGGACCGACGCGGCGAAGACTGGCGGCCTGGAGGCCTACAGCCCCTGGATGCGCATCTGGCGCAACGCACGCAAGTGGGTGGGGTGAACGATGGAGGTTTGACGTGCGTCAAGGCGCGTGGATGGCGGGACACTAGACTGTCATTCATTCTTTTCTCCTTTGATGCAGTCCATGTCCTCCCACACCGACAACGCCCCGATCGAAGATTTTTCCCACTGCCATGCCGGCATCTTCCGCAAGCTGGACATGCTGGGCGAACTGCCGGCGCTCCTGGAGCCCGCCGCCCGCGCACGTGACATCGCCGAGAAGGCACTCGAGTTCTTCCGCGAGGCCATTTTCGAACACCACCTGGATGAGGAGCGAGAGCTGTTTCCTGCAGTGATCCTCAGCGCGGTCAAGGGTGAAGAGCAGGATCGGGTGAAAGCCATGGCCGAGCGCCTGACCAACGAGCACCGCGAGCTGGAACGGCTTTGGAAAACCCTTGAGTCCGGGCTGAAGAAAGTGGCCAAGGGCCAGTTCGGCGACGTAGATGTGTCGGTGATCCAGCATCTGGTCACGCAGTACCGTGCCCATGCCGAATTCGAAGAGCGCGAGTTTCTGCCGCTGGCGCAGACGATTCTTGGGCGCAATTCCAACCACATGGCGGCCCTGGGCATGTCGCTGCACATGCGCCACGTGCGTGGGCCGCTGAACGCCTACGTCTGATCCTCAGTGCACCGGGCGGGCTGCGGACCTCGTCCGGTAAAACGTGAGGGGCTGCTCGGCTGCCTGCTTGAGCACGCTGCGCTTGATCTTGCCGACCACGTGCATTTCGCAGGGTTTGCAGTCGAAGCGCAGGGTCAGCTTTTCCTTGCCGTTGATGAGCTGCAGCGGCTCCGCGCGCACAGTGCCCTGCACTCCGGTCACGCCTTTGGCCTGCTTGGGGCACAGGCTCAGGGAGAAGCGCACGCAGTGCTTGGTGATCATCAGGCTGACTTCACCTTCTTCCTCGTGCGCTTCGTAGGCGGCGGCAATCACCTTGACGCCATGCTTGCTGTAGAAGTCTCGTGCCTTCTGGTTGAAGACGTTGGCCAGGTAAGTGAGGGTCTCCTCGGGGTAGGGCGCGGGCGGCTCCACCGGCACGGCGCGCGGCAGGCGCTTCAGCGCCTGGGAACGGGCCCGTTCCAGGTCGGCCACGGCATCGCGCCGCAAGGCATTGAGCTGCGACGCGGGCACGAACCACGGCTGTGACAGGTGCACCTGGATGTCGCTTGCCTGGAACAGCGTGTCGCCCAGGCGGCCCAGCTGTTCACGCAGCTTGTCCGCAGCTTGGGCCGGGTCCTTGGCCCGTTCCCAGGCGCCCGCCAGTTCGGCATTGCCCACGTGGCCATCTTCGTCGGTGAGCGTGAGCTGCAGGCCCGCAGGGGAATCGCTCAGCGCCATCCACACGCCGATGCGCCGGTCGGCGGATTTCTTCTCCAGCGTGCGCACCCAGTCCATGCTGCGGTTGCGGTTCACGGTGGTGCCGCGCCTCAGGTCCTTGAACCCACTCATCGGGTCTTTGGGGAAGACGCGCCAGACGGTGCCGCCATCCTTGCCGGTGCCGAGTTTTTCCACGCGGTTGGTCTGCAGGCCCACCAGTTCCTTTTGAAGGTCGTGGTAGCACAGGCCGTCGCCGTTTTGCAGCTCGGTGGTGAGGTCTTCGGTTTCCAGTTCCACGGAGTCGGCGGCAACCCGGGTTACCCAGCCGATCGGCTGGCCGGGGTTCTTGGGCGTGTCGAAGGCGCCAATGTCTTCCTTGCGGCCCTGCACGAAGTAATCGGTGAACTCGCGGTTGAAGTTCTGGTCCGGGTCGGGCGTGAAGGTGTAGGTGCAGCGGCCGCTGGAGGCGCGTGCCAGTTCGGGGCGCTCTTCCAGGATTTCGTCGAACAGCTGGCGGTAGTGGGCGGTGATGTTCTTCACGTAACCCATGTCCTTGTAGCGGCCTTCGATCTTGAAGCTGCGCACGCCCGCGTCGATCAGGGCGCGCAGGTTGTCGCTCTGGTTGTTGTCCTTCATCGAGAGCACGTGCTTGTCGTGCGCCACGATGCGGCCCTGGCTGTCCTTCACCTCGTAGGGCAGGCGGCAGGCCTGCGAACAGTCGCCCCGGTTGGCACTGCGGCCCGTGTGGGCGTGGCTGATATAGCACTGCCCGCTGTAGGCCACACACAGGGCGCCGTGGATGAAGAATTCGAGCACGGCGCGGCTCGGCGCATCCACCGGCCCCAGCGCCTGGTGAATGGCGGAAATCTGCGGCAGCGTCAGTTCGCGGGCCAGCACGATCTGGCTCAGGCCCGCGTCTTGCAGGAAGCGGGCCTTTTCGGGGGTGCGGATGTCGGTCTGTGTGCTGGCGTGCAACTGGATGGGGGGCAGGTCCAGCTCCAGCAGGCCCATGTCCTGGATGATCAGCGCGTCCACACCGGCGTTGTAGAGCTGGTGGACCAACTTGCGGGCAGGCTCCAGCTCGTCGTCGCGCAGGATGGTGTTGAGCGTGACGAACACCCGGCTGTGGAAGCGGTGGGCGTGGCGAACCAGCTGCTCGATCTCGGCCACGGAGTTGTCGGCACTGGCGCGCGCGCCGAACGATGGGCCGCCGATGTAGACGGCGTCGGCGCCGTGGTTCACGGCCTCGATGCCGATGTCGGCGTCGCGCGCAGGCGACAGGAGTTCGAGCTGGT
>JAUVXK010000056.1 GCA_030603635.1 Burkholderiales bacterium
CCAGCAGATCGCACCACTCCTTCTGGGTCGTGCTCAGAGCATGCGTGGGTGGCAGCCAGCTCGACACCGTCAGCACGGTCTGGCCAAAGGCTGTGGTCGCGCCGGCCAGCATCAGCGCGGCTGCAAGGGTGCGGATCTTCATGGTGGGTCTCCTTGGGTTGAAAAAGTGGATGGTCAAAGGGTGAGGCTGCCCACGCTGGTGCCCCCACAGACGTAGAGGACCTGGCCGGTGACAAAACTATTGGCAGGGTCGACGAAGAAACCAACGGCACGGGCCACGTCGGCGGCTTCGCCCAGACGGCGTACGGGCATGCTGGCCGCGAGGGCCAGCTCCTTCTCGCTGTCCTTGGGCACCACGTCGTGAAACATGTCTGTACGGATCGGACCGGGGGCCACCACGTTGACGGTGATGCCTAGAGGCGCCAGTTCGAGCGCCCAGGTGCGGGCCATGCCGAGCATGCCAGCCTTGGTGGCTGAGTACACCGTGCGAGTGGCCAGACCGAGCGCTGCGCGGGACGACAACAGCACCACGCGGCCCATGCCTTGCGCCTGCATGGCCGGCAGGGCCCCTTGCAACAGCTGGATGGCGCAGCCCAGGTGGAGATCGACCAGGGCGTCGAGGTCGCCCAGCTGCACGTCGGGCAGCAGCGCGGGACGGATCACCCCGGCGTTGTGAACCAGGGTCGTGACCTGGAAGCGCTGGTTCACCTCCTGCACCGCCTGTGCCGTGGCCTGGCGGTCGAACAGGTCCACCTCCACGTTGTGCAGTGCGGGGTGCTGCAGTTCGCAGGGGCGACGTGCCAGAGACACCACCTGCATGTCTCGCGCCAGCAGGTGTTCGACGATGGCGCGGCCGATGCCGGCACTGCCACCGGTGACGACTGCGGTGCGGCCAGAGAAGGCATCGGTCATCGGGTGTTCTCCACGAGGGCGAGCACGCGCAGCGGGCTGCCGCTGCCGTTTTCGATCTTCAAGGGGGCGGCAAAGATCAGAGCGCCCGTGGGGGGGAGCTGGTCCAGCCGGGTGAGGCACTGCAGACCCCAGCGGCCTGCGCCGTGCATGAGGCTGTGGCAGGGGTACGGGGGCAACAGGTGGTAGCCCTGCCCCGCGTCGGTGCCGATGGCCTCGGAGCCAAAGCCCAGCACGTCGCGCTCCTCGATAAGGAAGCGCACCGCCTCGGTGCTGGGGCCGGGGGTGTGCTGGCCGGCATCGTCGAAGTTCTGGTAGGCCACAGCGTCGCGCTGCTCGTTCCAGCGCCGCGACCAGTCGGTGCGCATGAGCACCCAGGCACCGGCGGGGATGCGGCCGTGGCGCGCCTCGAAAGCCTGGATGTCGGCCACGGTCATCAGGTAGTCGGGGTTGGCCGCGACCTGTTCGCTGCAGTCGATCACGCAGGCGGGCGCGAGCATGCGCTGCGGGTCCACGGTGTCCACGGCGTTGTTGGGGAGGTCACGCCCGGTGATCCAGTGGCAGGGGGCGTCGAAGTGGGTGCCGGTGTGTTCGCTGCAACTGAAGTTGTTCCAATACCAGCCTGGCCCGCGTTCGTCGTAGCGCGAGATTTCCTCGATGCGGAACGGCGCACCCTGCCCGAGTTCGGGCGGCAGGGACAGTGGGGGAAAGTCGGGCGAGAGCGTCTGCGTGAGATCGACAATGCGGACCTGCCCGCTCAACAAGGCGGTGGCCAGCGTGGCCAGCAAGGACGGGGATGAGGGGGTGGTCATAGTCAGAGTCCTCCGGCCGCGATTTCTCGCTCCAGCACCTTGTGGTTGTCGCGCCAGCGGGCCAACCAGTCCTGAGTCACGTCGCCGGGGTAGATGTCTTCCACACCGTCGCACAGCGCCTTGACGATGGCACTGGCCAGCGCAGCCGGGGCCAGCTTGGGTGGAGGCAGTGGCTGGTTCCATTCGTCGTCCAGGGGACCGGGGTAGGCGTTCAGCACATGGATGCCCCCCGCTCGCAGTTCCGCCCGCAAGGCCTGGGCCAACGAATGGGCGGCCGCCTTGGACGCCGAAAAGGTGCCCTGCGCCGGCCAGTTGGCCAGCGCGAAGATGGACAACACGTTGACCCAGGCGGTGGCGTGGGCCGGACCGTCGGCAGCCCGGGCCCGCAGCACCGGGGCGAAGGCCTGTGCCAGGCGCAGCAGGCCGAAGTAGTTGATTTCCATCTCCAGACGGGCCACGTCCACGCCGCGCCGGCCGGAGATGCCGGCGGTGCGGTGCACCTCGGCGTTGTTGACGAGAATGTCCACCTTGCCGCCGATCTGCCCGGCGAGTTCTGTGACCGAACGCTCCTGCCCCAGGTCGAGCGGGACGATGGTGATTTGCGGGTGATGCTCGACCAGCGCCTGCAGCGCGGCGGTGTCTTTCCAGGGTTCGGCCACGCCGGCCCAGATGCGGTCGGCCCCGGCAGCCAGAAAAGCCTGGATCAGTGCCCGGCCGACGGCGCTTTTGCCGTCGGTGACCAGCACCTTGCGGTGACGCGGGTCGCTGCCCATCTCGCGCAGCATGGGATCGTCGGACATATGGGGAGTCTCCTGTTCGGGCAGGGCCACGAGAACGGCCTTGCCACTGCGGTCGAGCCGGGCAATGACCCGTACGCGGACACGATCTTCGGGGGTTTGCGGCAGGGGCACGTCACCGTGCAGATGCACCATGGCGGAAGGGCCGGTGTCGAGCTGCACCATGCCCAGCCGCCACGGCAGGCGGTCCCGGAAGTACGGGTCGTTGCTGTGGTGCAGGGTGGTGGCGCTGAGCAGCGTGCCGGTACCCGGCTGGTCGCGCCAGCGCAGATCGGCGTCGAGGCAGACATGGCAGGCTTCGCGGGGCGGATACTGGACCGCGCCGCAGCTCTGGCAGACCTGCATGGCCAGCCGGCCTTCGGCCGCTGCCGCCGTCAGCCCCAGCGCGACGCGCCCGCGCTGCACCGGGGGCAACGTGAGTTGCGGAGTGCGCCGTTGCGGGTTCTTGGGGCCCGGTTTGTGAAAGGGCTGGCTCATGCGCTGCTCCCAAGGATGACGGCGCCGGTGCACAGGCAGCGGTCGTAGGTGACCATGCCGAAGCCGGCCACCAGGCCCAGACGGGCATCGGGGACGGCGCGTTGACCGGCCTGGCCGGTCAACTGGCGCAGCGCCTCCACCACGCCGAGGTAACCGCCCGCGGCCCCGGCCTGCCCGACCGACAGCTGTCCGCCCCCGGTGTTGTTGGGGAAACTGCCGTCGTGCGTCAGCGTATGGCTGCGCACAAAGGCTGGCCCTTCGCCCTTGGCACAGAAGCCCAGGTCCTCGAACTGCATCATCACGATGACGGGATAGTCGTCGTAGGTCTGCACGAAGTCGATGTCCTGCGGGCGCACGCCAGCCTGTGCATAGAGTTCGTCGCGGTCGACCCGCCAGCCGCCGCGCACCATGACCGGATCGTCGGCAAAGGCGTTGTGGCGCTCCACGGCCGCGTGCAGCAAGGCGTGAGACAGCCCCAGGTCGCGGGCACGCGCTTCGCTCATGACCAGGAAAGCATCGGCGCCCGCGCAGGGCATGACGCAGTCGAACAGGTGGATCGGGTCGCTCACTGGCTTGGCACGCAGGTAGTCTTCCAGCGACAGCGGCTTTTTCATCAGCGCGTTCGGGTTCTTCAGGGCGTTGGCGCGTTGCGCCACGGCAATGCGGCCGAAGTCTTCACGGGTGGCACCGTAACGCCGCATGTAGTGCGCGGTGATGAAGGCAAACAGGGCGTTGGGCCCGCCCGCTCCGTAGGGGTAGGTGGCGTCGCGCGCGAACTGGGAGAAGTTGTTGAGCGTGTGGCGGAAGGAGTCGACGTGGTTGGCGTCGCCCGCGATGCAGGCCACGATGTCGGCGTCGCCCGCCTGCACCGCCCGTGCCGCGCGGCGCAGCCCCATCACGCCGGAGGCTCCCCCCGTGGGCACGTGGTCCAGCCAGCGCGGCGACACGCCCAGGTGCTGCGTGACGCCCACGGCCGTGTCGGGCGCCAGGGAAAAGCTGCTGACGACCAGGCCGTCGATGTCGGACTTGCGGATGCCCGCGCCTTCAACGAGGGCCTTGAGGGCCTGGCCGATAAACCAGTGCGCGCCATGGGTGCTGTACCGCACGTAAGGCACGGTGACCGGCACCGCGACCGCGACGCCTTCGTAGGATTGTCTGGGCCGTGCCACGTTCAGGCCTGCCGTTTCTTCAAGGCGGTGGTGTCCACGCAGTCGGGCCGCTCGCGCAGGGCCAGCGCCAGCGTGCGCAGTTCGCCGCGCTGCACCTTCTGCGAGGCCGTCAGCGGCAAGGCGTTGACGAAACCCACCCAGCCGGGGGCTTTGTAGTAGGCCAGCCGTTGCAGGCAATGGCCCACCAGCGTTTCGGCCAGGGTCTGGCGCTCGGCGGCGTCCGCAGGCGCGGGTTCGGCCACGATGCAGGCCAGCACCTCGTCGCCGCGCACCGCGTCTGGCACGGCGGCCACGGCCGCAGCCTTGACGCGGGGGTGCTGCAGCAACACGCTTTCCACCTCCACGGCCGAGATGTTTTCGCCGCTGCGGCGGATGACGTTCTTGCGCCGGTCGATGAAGTGCAGCTGCCCACTGGCGTCGCGCGAGACAATGTCACCGGTGTGGAACCAGCCACCGGCCCAGGCCTCGGCGGTAGCGGCCTCGTCCTTGAGGTAGCCGGCGAAAAAGCCGCGGCGCGGGTGGTCGCCCCGGTGGCGCACCCAGAGTTCTCCGGGCTCGTCCACGGCCGCGTCACCACCGTGGTCGGCCACGAGACGCAGCTCCATCTCCTCACCTTCACGGCCAAAGCAGCTGGTGCCGGGTTGACGGGGTTCGTGGTTGGCGATGACGACCGCGCCAGCACCGGTTTCGGTCATGGCCCAGGCTTCCAGCAAAGGAAAGCCGAAACGCGCCTCAAACGCGGTGTGCAGGCTGCGCTCCACGCCGGCACCGAAACCGAAGCGCACGCGGTGGTCGCGGTCGGCCAGGCTGGGGGCGGCCTTCATCAGCATGGCGGGCATAACACCCAGGTAGTGCACGACGGTGGCGCGGGATGCGCGCACGCTCTCCCACCAGCTGCGGGGGTGGAAGCGGTCGAGCAGGATCAGACACCCTCCCGTCATGACCATGGCCAGCGTGGAGTACGCCATGGCGTTCATGTGGACCAGCGGCAAGGGCGTGAGCATGCGTTCGGCCGCCAGATGCAAGGTGGCCAGCCCCCCTGCCCTGGCGTACCAGCGCCCGGCCTGCAGGAAGTAGCGGTTGGGCAGGATGCACCCCTTGGGCCGGCCCGTGGTGCCGGAGGTGTAGAGCAGCGCGCATTCGGTGTCTTCATCCTGGGCGCGGCCAGCGTGGGGCGCAGCGAACGGCGCAGGCGGTGGCTCGTCGCCATCGCCCATCAGCGCCAGCGGGTGCTCCACAGCCTGTGCCGCAGCGCGCAGGCTGGCGTGGCGCTCGGGCAAGGCCACAACCAGCGCCACTTCACTGTGCCCGATCAGGTATTCGAGTTCGGCGGCGCGCAGGTCGGCATTGATGGGCACCACCGACACCCCCAGGCCGTTGAGCGCGAACCAGTGCAGGAAAAAGGCCGGCCGGTTTTCCAGCAGCAGCCCGACGCGGTGCCCAGGGCCGTAGCCCGCCGCCGCGTAGCGCTGACGGAGCTGCTCCACGCGCTGCTGGGTGTCGGCATAGGTCGACTCGCCCGCGGGTATGCCGTAGATCCCGGCCGTTTCGGGCAACGTGCAAAGGAAGGCCTGCTGCGGCCAGGCGGTGGCGGCTGCGGCAAAGGCCTGTGCCACCGTGACCGCTTCATCGGCCGGCAAGGCATTGGCCAGCGGTGCCGGCAGGGGTGGGCGGCTCATGTCCATCACATGAAGAGGTTGATGTTGCCAAAGGCCGCGTCGCAGTTGACGAGGTCGACCCGCTTGCAGCGGATGCGCAACGCGCCATCCACCGCGACCAGCTCGTGCGTGGCCCAGCCGGCGAAAAGGTTCTGCTGGTCAAGCCGGGTTTCGACGTAGTGAAAGGCGGTGCGCAGCGTCCAGCGGCCGGCCGCCTCGTCGGCGCTTTCGATGGAGGGCGCCTGCAACAGGTGGTGGCAGCGGCTGCGCGGCTGCTGCGAGAAGGTGCGCGCACCGGCCAAGCGTTCGATGCGCACGCGCAGCAGCAGCTTGTCTTCATACAGCAGCGAGCATTGCAGCCGGGGATCGGTCTGGCCTGGGGTCAGGGGCATCCAGTAATGGCCGTCGTCGGTGAACAGGGTCAGCCAGTCCTCGAAGCGCTGTTCGTCGAGCATGCGCGCCTCGGCATAGACGAAGTCGATCAGTTGCTGGGGGCTGAACGCGCTCATCGGGCTTGCTCCTTGGGGGTCGGCGTCATGTACTTGAGCCAGGCGCGGAACTGGTTGCGCATCTGCCATTCGTTGGTGCCGTTGGTGCAGGCGGTGGTCTGTTCACGCTCGGCCGGGTCATACAGGCGGGCAACGTTCACCCAGTCTCGCCCCCGTGTGCGCAGGCCGTCCTGGGCGCGCTCGTACATCTCCAGATCGTCGTGCCCCACCACCGAGGTGGGCGCGTTGATCAGGCGGTTGTACATGAGGGTGCGCTCCAGCAGCAGGTCGGGCGCGCCGACGAGGCGGAAGGTCCAGGACTCGACCAGCGTGCGGTCGGCCGCGATGGGCTTGAACAGGCGCAGCGTCTGGATGGGGCCCTTGACCATGATGTTGGGCCAGTACACCGTGTTGTGCCGGACTTCGCCCAGGATCTGGCCGGCACGCTCTTCGCCATAGGCCGCGACCATCTGCTCCCAGTAACCGGGCGCAGGCGAGTAGGCGGCGTGTATGGAATCGGCCACGCCGGTGTGGCCGTGACCGTTGCGCCAGACGCGGATGCCCATGTTCTCGAAGAACTCGTACGGCGAAATGAAGGGCGCGAACAGCTCCACCGCCATGGGCTTGGGGGTACCGGGCGGGGCCTCGTTCCAGACCTGGACGGCCGTGCCCGCCGACGACTCGTGCGCCACCATGGGGTGACAGGTGTCGGTCTGGTTGTCGACCAGCATCTTCCAGTTGCAGTGGTGCATGTAGCGCAGCACCCCGCCGGCCACTTCGAGCCGGCCTTCGGGGGAACGGTCGACCATGTTGTCCAGGGTCGACAAGGATTCGTCAAAGAAATCCTCGAACGATTCGCCCTGCGGGTTGAGGCGGCAGAACACGAACTCGCGGTAGACCCGAACAGCCCCCACGGCCGCCATGCCGTGGCTGGCCTCGCACGAGTCGAAGCCGGTGTTCTCGTAGCCCTTCTTCAACGGGATGGACAGCAGCGCACCGTCGGTCTTGAAGGTCCAGGCGTGGTAGGGGCAACGGAAGAACTTGCCGGTGTTGCCACAGCCCTCTCCCGCCACTTTCACGCCCTTGTGCGGGCAACGGTTGTAGAGGACGCGGATGCTGTCGTCGGTGTGGCGGACCATGACCACCGGCTCCGTGCCAACGGTGGTGGTGTAGTAGTCGCCCTTCCTGGGCACCTGGCTGGCGTGGCCCACGTAGACCCAGGTGTTGGCGAACAGGTGCCTCATCTCCAGCTCAAAGACCTCCTGGCTGATGTAGAGATCCTTGTGCACCTCGGTGTCGCGCACCAGTGCCTGCACCGCAGCCGGGTTGTCTGTGTATGTCCCCATCTTGTCTCCTTGTGGGCGATTCAAAGCTCCAGCACCAGTCGCTTGCCCTGGCAACGGGACACGCAGGGGTGCATCACCGTGCCGGATTCGCGTTCCTTGGCATTGAGCACGTAGTCGCGGTGGTCTGGCACCCCTTCGATGACGGTGACGGCACAGACCCCGCATTCACCGCGCTTGCAGTCGTACAGCGGGTCTTGCCCGGCGTCGATCAGGCAGTCGAGCAGCGAGCGGTCGGCCGGCACGGTGAGCGTGATGCCGGCCTGCGCGAGCACCACCTCGAACGGCTGATCGCCCGCGCCGGCCGCAGGCGCGGTGAACAGTTCGAAATGCACGCGCTCACGTGCCCAGCCCCGTTGCTCGGCCGTCGCCAGCACGGCATCCAGCATGGGTTGGGGACCGCAGACGTAGATGTGTTCTTCGGGCGCGCAGCCATCGAGCACGGCGGCCACGTCCAGCGGGCCGCCGGCCTCGGCGTCGACGTGCAGGCGCAGGCGCTCGCCCAGCAGGGCCTGCAACTCGGGTACGAAGGCCAGGCTGCCCGGGTCGCGCCCGGCGTACACCATGCGCACGGGTGCGCCACGGCGCAGGCAGTCGGCCGCCATGGACATGATGGGCGTGATCCCGATGCCTCCGGCCAGCAGCACGGTGCCCGCATGCTGCCCGAGCGGAAAGTCGTTCCTGGGTGGCTCCACTTCCAGGACCTGCCCGACTGACAACCCGTGCATGAAACGCGAACCGCCACGGCCAGCGTCTTCCCGACGCACGGCGATGGTGTAGCCGCTCATGGCTCGGCCCGCCGGGGCATCCGTGGCAGTGTCGATGAGGGAATAGTGGCGCCAGTCGCTGGTGCCATCGGGCAAGGCCACCCGCACACGGATGTGTGCCCCTGCGTCGTACCCAGGCAAGGGTTGAGCATCCACACCTTCAAGTTGCAGCCAGCGCACCAAGGGCGTCAGCTCGCGAATCTCGGCGACTCGCAGAGACAGGACGGTGCTCGGGTTCGACATGGCAACCACCTTTCGGTTGGGGTGTGGCCCAGGACGCTGGGTTGAATCTGGGATTTAGTTTATTTCTGAATCTGTGAAAATTCAACTAATTTCGCATCAGGAAAACCCTAGGATGCATAATCCGCCGCCATGAGCACTTCCGCCCCGCCCTGCTTTGTCGACGACTACCTGCCAGCGCTGCTGGCCCAGGCCAGCCACCTGATCTCAAGCGAGTTTCACCAGGTGGTGAGCGACAACGGGTTCACGGTGTCGGAGTGGCGCGTGCTGGCCACCTTGCAAGACCGCGACCCGATCAGCGTAGGACGACTGGCGCAGATCACGCTGCTGAAAACGTCCACGGTGACACGCATCCTCGACCGCATGGAAGCCGACGGCTATGTGGAGCGTTTGGCCAATCCAGAAGACCGGCGCGTGACGCGGGTGCGGATCACCGAAAGCGGAGCCAAAGTGGTGGCCGACCTGGTGAACCTGGCCCTGGCCCACGAGCGGCGGGTGCTGGAGCCGTTCGGACTCGAACGCGCCGAGACGCTGAAGTCCACCTTGCGGCACATCATTGCCCTGCACGCCCCGCCGGCGCGCTGACAGCGCCCCCCACGCAGCGAGGGATCAGGAAACCGTTGTCAGGCCAAGCAGGCCCAGCCGTTGCTGCAGCTGCTGGCCTTGCGGGTCGGCCAACGCGGCGGTACGCAAGGCCGCCAGGTCGCTGCCGGCCGTGGGGCGACCGGCGAGTTCGCGGGCCGCTTGCATGAGCCGGTCGAACTTGCTGCTGCCACGGGCATGGGTGTCGCTGTAACCCTTGACCAGCCGACGGCAGCGGATAAGTTCCAGCCCAAGGGACGGGTCCTGCGCCATGAGTGCCTTGACCTCGCGCAGCCAGCCTTCCAGGTGGGCCATCTCGATCTCGTGTCGCAGGCTGGCACGGCGCCAACGCCTCAAGGCGGCCAGGGCGTGCAGCATCAGGTGACCGCGCACGCTGTGGGTTCGTACGCGCTTGCCGTCACCAATCCAGCGCTGAAGGGTACCTCGCCAGAAGGGCGAGCGATCCAGCCGCTCGGCCCAGGTGCGAGGCATGAGACCGCACACCTCCTCCAGCCGGGGGTGGAAGAACTCGGTGGCACCGACCACCTCGCTCTCGGCCGCCCCTACCTCGCGACGCAGGCGCTGCAAACGCTCGGCCCGGACCTTCAAGTCCGCCACGCGAATGACGTCGTCATAGGCCATGGCAACGGCCACCCAGCGCGCCGCTTCGACCAGCGCGACGTGACCGCGTTCGGCGTCACACGAGCGCTGCAGATGCGGCCACAGATCCGCGAGGCGGTCGAGGTATTCGGTGCCGTAGGCCACGTCCTGAAACTCCACCACGCGCTGCAAGCCTTCGCCCAGCATGGCGTGCGCAGGGGCCGGAAATTCGCGCCCGATCCGTGCGCGCAGGGGCTCCACGGCGGGGCTGGCGGCGCGCGCCGGCAACGGGCGCGGTTCGGTGTGCATCGGGTCTGGCGGGGCTTCGGCACGCACGGGTGCCTGCGCGGCCTGAAAGCCGGCGCGCAGCGCGCGCAGGCTGGCGTCCACGCCCACACCGGCCTGGCGCACCGTGTCTTCGAAAGCCGACACGCCGAAGGGCAGTTCACCGCATCCGGCCAGCGCGCCGAACAGCACCGCCGAAATCACGCTGCCCGACTCGCGCGCCAGGGCCTGCATGTCGGCGTGGATGAAACGGTGCGCGTGCCGAGCGGCGGCTTCGAACACCGCCTGTGCGTCGGCAATCCCGTTGCCCGGCACGACCTTCTCGACCGTCGCGTAGTCCCGGTGGTTGGACGTGATCAGCGTGGTCCGGTCCGGGGTGACCAGGCCCCGAACCATGGCCCGCCCCGCCTCCATCAGCTCGGAGGTGACGACGATGTCGACCTCCCCGGGCACCGGCATCAGGGCCAGCACCGGCTGGCGCCCCTGGGCTTCGGCGTGCCGCTGCGCCAGCAGTTCGATGTAGTAGATGGTGGCGCCGGTGCGCTGGGCCACACCCGGCACAGACGTGGACTGGGCGATGTAGCCGTTGTTCTCGGCGAGCTGCACGATCCAGTCGACCAGCACACCCCCGCCCTGCCCGCCCATGGCCAGCACGGCAATGGTGATGGGGCGCGACGGCTGCTCTCCGAGTTGTCGTGTGTCGTTCATCAGACGTTCTCCCCGTACAAGGCCCGCGCTTGCAGCGCCCGTTGCTGGCGGCGCTGGAACCAGCCCACCACACCCTGGCGCCAGCGGTGAAGCCGCTGCTCCCAGGCGCTGGCGTTGCGCACCCATTCAATGCGGTAGAACGATGGGCACAGCACCGCTGCATCGGCCACTTCGCCGCAATGACCGCAAGCCACGCAACCGTCGTCCACGTGCGCCACCGGATCGGGCTTCAGTGGGTCTCCGCTGGATTTCAGCGTCAGCGACGGGCAGCCCGAGAGCCGCATGCAGGCGTGGTCGCCACTGCAGACGGCGGCATCGACACCGAACTTCTCCTTGACCACGCGCTCGCCCCGCTTGACCGCGGCGGCCACCTGCGGCTTGACGCGGCGCTGCTTGTTGAGCATGCACTCGCTCTGCGCGATCACCACCTTGGGCCCACGGAAATCGGTCGTCAGCGCTTCCCTGATGACGCCGAGCATGCGCTTGACATCGTAGGTGTGGTCCACCAGCCGCACCCACTCCACGCCCACGCCGCGCACGGCAGTCTCGATCGGGTGACGGGTGCTGCGGTGCTCGTTGTCCGCGCGCGAGGAAAGAATGTCCTGCCCACCGGTGGCGGCGGAATAGTTGTTGTCGACGATGACGATGACGCCATCGAACTTGTTGAACACCGCGTTGCCGATGCCACTGGTCAGACCGTTGTGCCAGAAGCCGCCGTCGCCCATGATGGCGATGGGGCGCTTGCCGCCGCCGATGACGTTGAACGCCGCCGCACTGGACGCCCCCAGCCCGTAGCCCATGGTGGAGGCCCCGAGGTTGAACGGTGGCAGGCAGGCAAACAGGTGGCAGCCGATGTCGCCGGCAATGTGGTGCATGCCCAATTCGTCCTGGGCCAGCGTGAGCGCCGAAAAGATCGGGCGTTCCGGACAACCGACGCAAAATCCCGAGGGCCGACCCGGCACCACCGGGGCCAGTTCCACCACGCCCTGACGCATGGGCGCGGCGGCGGCCGCAGCCGCTTCCGGCGAGGTGAAGGGAATGGGGCGCAGCGGTTCAGCCGCAGCGGCCTGGGCAGCCGGGCGTGCCGCCTTGGGCATGGCCAGCGGCACCGGCTGGGCCAGCGCGGCCGGATGATAGCGCTGCAGGAACTGAGCGATGCCTTTTTTCAGTTCGACCACAGTGTATTCACCCGCGCGGTTGAGCAGGTCCTTGCCGTGCACCACGGTGCGTACCCCGGCGCGGCCCAGGATGGTGTGGATGTGCTGCTCGTGGTACTCGGGCTGGCCCTCCTCCACCACCAGAATGGCCTTCTTGCCTTCACAGAAGCGCAGGACCTCCGACTCGATGACCGGGTAGGCCACGTTCATCACATACTGGGGAATGCGCGACTGGCCGTACAGGTCGGCCATGTCGTAGGCCATGAGCGCGCGCTGCACGTTGTTGTAGTGCCCACCCAGCATCACGATGCCGATGTCCTTCAGGTCACCGTCAAAGAACTCGTTGAGCTGGCGTTCCTCGATGAAGCGCACCGCAGCGGGCCAGCGGTCGATCACCTTTTCGTGCTCATGCAGGTAGGCCGCCGGCGGCAGCACGATGCGGCTGGTGTCGCGCACCGGTTGGGCCAGCGCCTGCTGCAGCGTGAAGTCGGGCCGCCGGTTGGCGCGTGTGACAAAGCTGCCGTGCACATGGCAGCTGCGCACCCGCAACTCCAGCATCACCGGCGTGCGACTGAACTCCGACAGCTCGAACCCGTCGTGCACCGCCTGCACGATGGACGGCAGGTTGGGGCGCGGGTCGAGCAGCCACATCTGCGACTTCATGGCGAAGGCATGGCTGCGCTCCTGCATGATGGAGGAGCCTTCGCCGTAGTCCTCACCGATGATGACGAGCGTGCCACCCGTGACGCCGCCGGAGGCCAGGTTGGCCAGCGCGTCGGACGCGACGTTGGTGCCCACGGTGGACTTCCACGTCACCGCACCGCGAATCGGGTACATCACCGAGGCGGCCAGTGTGGCGGCGGCCGTGGCCTCACTGGCGCTGGTCTCGAAGTGCACGCCCAGCTCGTCGAGAATGGGCTGCGCGTCGGCCAGGACGTCCATCAGATGCGAGATGGGCGAGCCCTGGTAGCCCGCCACATAGCCCACGCCGCACTCCAGCAAGGCCTTGGTCACGGCCAGAATGCCTTCACCACGGAACACCGTGCCTTCAGGCACCTTCAGCTGCTGCACCTCGGCGGCAAACGATCTCTCAGCCATGGATATTCCTGTGTGGTGGTGGGTCAGCCCAGCGGGAGGCTTCAGTCAACCTGAATACCGCCCGCCTTGATCACGGGGCCAAAGACTTCGGCCTCGGCCTTCACCAGGGCCTTGACTTCGGCAGGAGACATCGGCAATGCATCCGCCCCCAGCTCGGCAAAGCGCGATTGGATCGACGCCTGGGCCAGCAAACGGTTGATTTCCCGGTTCATCCGCATGACGGGGTCATCCGGCATGCCGGAAGGCGCGTAGACCGCAAACGGGGTGTCCACAAACACCTGACCAAACCCCTCTTCCTGCACGGTGGGTGCCTCCGGGTAGTTCTGGGTGCGCTGGCGGCTGGCCACGGCAAACAGCTTCAGGCGTCCGGCCTTCACACTGGGAAACACCGTCCCGGGGGCCAGGGCGAAATCGATCTGGCCGGCCATGACATCCTGGATCGCGGGCGCCGCCCCACGGTACGCCGCATGCGTGGCCTGGATGCCTGCGGTTTGCTTGAACAGTTCGCCGCCGATATGGGGTGTGGTGCCGTTCCCCGCGGACCCGTAGTTCAGCTTGCCCGGGTTCGCGCGGGCATAGGCCACAAACTCCTTGAGGTTGTTGGCCGGAAAGTTGGGCCGTGCGATCAGGAACAGCTGCGTGTTGGCCAGCAACGCCACATGCCGGAACTCCTTGGAGGGATCAAACCCCATGCGGGCGCCATACAGGAGCGGGTTCACGGACTCCAGGGTGGTCACGTTCACCATGAAGGTGTGGTTGTCGTTGCCGTTGCGAATCAGCTCTTGCGCGGCCAGGTTGCCACTGGCACCTCCCCGGTTGTCTATCACCACGGGTTGCCCCAGCGCCTCGGCAAGTTGCGGCGCAATCGCGCGGGTCATCACATCGGCCAGTCCGCCGGCCGGAAAGGCCACCACCATGCGCACGGGCTTGCTGGGCCATCCCGCAGGGTTCGCCTGGGCGAACGCTGCGGGATTCGCGAACACGCCGATCGCCAGGGTCAGGGTGGTGGCGACAAGGCGGCGGTGCCGCCTGAACGAAGGAACCAAAGATGAGGTCACGCGAAGTCTCCTGTTTGTGGTGATACGACCCCAGTGTCGGGCACCTGGGCGCAGGGTGGCTATCCGCAATCCGAAGACCAGCATCCCATTTCCGCAAGGGCGTGCAGAAGTCAGTCGGGCACGACGGCGGTGACCTCGATCTCCACCTTGGCGCGGTCCTCGATCAGCGCCGAGACCTCCACCGCCGTCATGGCCGCGTTGTAGCAGCCGATCAGCTCCTTGAACGCCTTGCCGATTTCGGGGTAGGCGGCCACGTATTCGCGCTTGTCGGTCACGTACCAGGTCATGCGCACGATATGCTCGGGCTTGGCGCCGCCTTCGGTCAGTACCGCGACCACGTTCTCCAGCGCCTGGCGCACCTGTGCGCCCATGTCGTCGCTGTGGAAGACCCCCTGCGCGTCCCAGCCGATCATGCCGGCGACGAACACCATGCGGCCACGGGCCGTGACACCATTGGCATACCCCTTGGGGCGCGGCCAGCCGGGCGGAAGCAGTACTTGCATGTCAACTCTCCTTGGAAAGGCTTGGGAACCGTTGTTCGATGGCTTGGCGCACATCGTCGGGAATGGGTTGGGTGCGGTGGGTCTCCAGGCTGGTGAATACCAGCACCTGCCGCGCCTGGAAACGAAGCTCGTCGCCGACCCTGCAATCCAGGGCCAGCACCAGGGAAGAGCGCCCCAGGTGTTCCACCTGCAACCCGAGAACGACATCATCGCCCATGCGACTGATGGCCTTGAAATCGCACTCCAGCCGCACCGTTGGGGTGCCCACACGGCGAGGTCCGATCAACTCGGCATAGGCGATGCCCAGGCCGTCATTGAACCAGTCTTCCAGCAGGCCATTGATCATGACCAGATACTGCGGGAAGAACACGATGCCGGCCGGGTCGCAATGGCTGAAGCGGATGCGCAGCGGACGCTCGAAACGGGGCGGATGACTCATGTCGTTTCCTCTGGATGGCGGGCTCACATGACCTCGCCACCCGACACCGAGATGGACTGCCCGGTCACGGCCGCGGCCCCTTCGCCACACAGCCAGGCCACGGCATCGGCCACCTGCTGAGGTTGGACCAGACGGCCCTGTGGGTTGGACTTGACGAACTCGGCCATGGCCTGCTCGGGCGTGCGGCCGGTCTTGGCGACCACACGCTCGATGCTCTCGTGCACGATGTCGGTTTCGGTGTAGCCGGGACACACGGCGTTGACCGTGATGCCCTTGGCAGCCAGCTCCAGCGCCAGCGAACGCGTGAGCCCGATCACACCGTGCTTGGCCGCGCAGTAGGCCGACACGTAGGCATAGCCCACCTGCCCGGCCGTGCTGGCCACGTTGACGATGCGGCCCCAGCCTGCGGCCAGCAGGTCGGGCAGCACCGCTTGGGTACACACCATGGTACCGGTCAGGTTCACCGCGATCATCTGCTGCCACAGAGCCAGGTCCATCTTGTGGAACGGCGCGCTCAGCGCCTGCCCGGCATTGTTGACCAGCACCTGCACCGGGCCGAAGCGTTCGCGGGCCGAGGTCACGGCCTGGGCCACCTGAGTAGGGTCGGCCACGTCGGCAGCCACCGCGTGCAGGTGGGCGGGGTCGCTGTCCACCAGAGCCTGCAGCACGGCCAGGCGGCGCCCCAGCACGGTCACGTTCAGGCCCTGCGCGCGCAGCGCCTGCACCACCGCTGCCCCAATGCCCTGGCCGCCCCCCGTCACCAGGGCGTGGCGCGCCGCCGCGCTCATTGGGCCCCTGCCGCCTGGGCGGCCATGACCTTTTCACGGGCAAAGTTGCTTTCCATCTGCCCTTTGGCGGAACGGTACTGCCTGGGCCAGTCGACCGTGGTGTAGCCGATCTTCGCGGCTTCGGTCAACGTCCAGGCCGGGTTGGCCAGGTGCGGGCGGGCCACGGCGCACAAGTCGGCCCGGCCGGCAGCCAGGATGGAGTTGGCATGGTCGGCTTCGCTGATCGCCCCGACCGCGATGGTGGGGATGCCGGCCTCCTGACGGATGCGATCGGCAAAAGGCGTCTGGAACATGCGGCCATAGACCGGCTTTTCCTTCTTGCTCACCTGGCCAGAGGAGCAGTCGATCATGTCGGCGCCGGCGGCCTTGAAGGCCTTGGCAATCTCGACCGCGTCGTCTGGCGTGATGCCACCCTCGACCCAGTCGTGGGCGGAAATCCGCACCGACATCGGCTTGTCCGCCGGCCACACGGCGCGCACCGCCTTGAAAACCTCCAGCGGGTAGCGCAGGCGGTTCTCCAGGCTGCCGCCGTACTCGTCGCTGCGGTGGTTTGTGAGCGGTGAAATGAAGCTGGACAACAGATAGCCGTGCGCGCAGTGCAGCTCCAGCCAGTCGGCACCAGCCTCGACCGCCGCCCGGGTGGAAGCCACAAACTGTGCTTTGACCTCGTCCATGTCGGCGCGGGTCATCTCACGGGAGACTTGGCTAACACCTTCCAGATACTGCTGGGACGACGCGGACACGATCGGCCAGTTGCCGCTTTCCAGCGGCTGATCGATCCCCTCCCAAGCCACACGGGTGGACGCCTTGGCCCCGGCGTGGCCGATCTGGATGGCGAACTTGGCATCGGTGTTGGCGTGGATCCAGTCGGCGATGCGCTTGAAACCGGCGGTGTGCTCGGGCTTGTAGAGGCCGGGGCAGCCGGGGGTGATGCGACCTTCGGGGCTGACGCAGGTCATCTCGGCAAACACCAGGCCGGCACCGCCCATGGCCCGCGCGCCCAGGTGCACCAGGTGGTAGTCGGCCACCAGCCCATCCACGGCGGAATACTGCGCCATGGGCGAAACAACGATGCGGTTCTTCAATGTGACGCCACGCACGGTGTAGGGCGTGAACATGGGCGGCGGAACGGGCGCGGCAGCAGGCACCTGAACGCCAGCCTTTCGGGCGAACCAGCGCTCGTAGCCTTCCAGCCAGTTCTGGTCGCGCAGGCGCAGGTTTTCGTGGCTGATGCGCTGGCTGCGCGTGAGCATGGAATACATGAACTGCTCGGGCTCCAGCTGGTCACAGTAGCGCTTGCCACACACCTCGAACCACTCCATGGCATTCCAGGCCGCGTTCTGCAGGCGCAGCGTCTCCACGCGGCGCAGTTCCTGGTAGGTGGCCAGCACCTCGGGCAGCTTCTCGGGGCTGTCGCCCAGCAACTGGAACTGGCGGGTGAGTTCGATCGCGTCCTCGATGGCCAGCTTGGTGCCCGAGCCGATGGCGAAGTGCGC
>JAUVXK010000049.1 GCA_030603635.1 Burkholderiales bacterium
GCACAAGCTGCGCAACGGCAAGTTCGACTTCGTGGTCAGCGACATCAACATGCCGAACATGAACGGCTTTGAGCTGCTCAACCAGATCAAGGCGGACGACAAGCTCAAACACATTCCGGTGCTCATGGTGACGGCGGAAGCTCGCAAGGAAGACATCATTGCCGCTGCGCAGGGCGGGGCCGCCGGCTACATCGTCAAGCCCTTCACCAAGGCCACACTCGAAGAAAAGCTCGCCAACATCTTCAAGAAGATGGGCTGGTAAAAGGGCGAGGCGGCATGAGCAACGACACCCCCGCGCAGCACGACCAATCCACCGAGATGTTCCAGAAGCTGGGGGCGATCACCCGCCAGTTGCACGACGCGTTGCACGAACTCGGTTACGCACCGGTTCTCAAAGGGGCGGTCGAGGAATTGCCGGACGCGCGCAGTCGGCTTGAATACATCGCCCGGCTCACCGGAGAGGCCGCCGAGAAGGTGCTCAACCGTGTCGACGAGGCCAAGGCCGAGCAGGATGCCGTGCGGCAGCACAGCCGGCAGCTCGTCGACACGATCCGTGGGGTGCCCGGCCTCAAATGGGCCATGCCTGAACTGGTGGAGTGGTCGGAAAAGATTCAGCAGAGCACCGAGCGCACCGACACCCATCTGACCGAAATCATGATGGCGCAGGACTTCCATGACCTGACTGGTCAGGTGATCAAGAAGGTCGTGGCGCTGGCGGCCACCATCGAAGGTCAGCTTCTGCAGCTGCTGCTGGAGGCGGCACCGCATGCCCTGCACGCCGACGGTGATGGGAGGCCGCGCTCCCCCGTACCCGGCTCACGCGAGGAACTGGCCGGCCCGGTGGTCAACCCCGAGGGCCGCACCGATGTGGTGACCAGCCAGCAGGATGTGGACGATCTGCTCTCGAGCCTCGGCTTCTGATCGGCCTTCCGGCCGGAACTGGCGGGAAAGCCCAGTCTTTATCGGGCTTTAGAAAAGCGGCCTGCGCCAGACAATGCGGTCAACGATTCGTTTGACCGCCCATGGAATCCTCCACCCAAGAAAAGAACCTGCCAGCCACCCCCAGGCGGCTGCAGAAAGCCCGAGAAGACGGGCAGGTGCCTCGTGCGAAGGACCTGTCGAATCTCGCCGTGCTGGGGGGAGGCATTGTGGTGCTGTTCGCTCTGGTGCCCTGGGGCTATGAGCGGTTGCGCCAGGCCATGCGGCTGAGTTTCTCTTTCGATCAGGACAGCATTCGCCACCCCGAAGTGGTCCTGCAGCACCTCTCGCTGGCGCTGGGCGAGGCCCTGATGTTCTTTCTCCCGCTGGGTGTGACGGTCGCGCTCGTGGTGGCGCTGTCGCAAATCGCGGTGGGTTCGTTTGCGTGGAGCGCCAAACCGCTGGTGCCTGAACTGTCCAAGATCGGGCTGATCAGCGGGTTCAAGCGGTTGTTTTCGCGCCAGCAGTTCTTCGAGGTGCTCAAGCTGCTGGGCATCACGGTGCTGCTTGCCATTGTGGCTTCGGTGTTCGTGAGCACGCATCTGGTCGAATTCGGCACTCTGCTGCTGCGGCCCCTGGAAAGCTCGTTGAGCCAGCTTGGGCGCTGGTTCATGGTGGGGGTGGGCGGGCTGCTGGCGGTGGTGCTGCTGGTCGCACTCATCGACGTGCCCCTGCAGCAGTACCTGCATCGGCATCGCTTGAAGATGTCGCTCAAGGAAGTCAAGGACGAGCACAAGGAAACCGAGGGCAATCCGCAGCTCAAGGGGAAGCTGCGCCAGCGCCAGCGCGAGATCGCTCAGGGCAACAGCGTCACGCGCGTGCCCGCTGCCGATCTGGTGGTGATGAACCCGACCCACTACGCCGTGGCGTTGAAGTACGACGAGAAGACCATGGCCGCACCGCATGTGATCGCCAAGGGCGTGGACCTGATCGCGTTGCGCATCCGCGATGTGGCCAAGGAGCATCAGGTGCCGGTGCTGCAATCGCCGATGCTGGCGCGGGCGCTGTATGCCCACACCGAGATCGATCAGCAGGTGCCGGCAGCGCTGTTCACCGCGGTGGCCCAGGTGTTGGCGTATGTGTACCGCCTGCGTGCGGCGCTGCGCGGAGAGGGCCCGATGCCGGGTGAGCCCCCGCAGCCGGAGGTCCCGGTTGAACTCGATCCGCACCGGGGGCGCACCCCTGTCCCGCAGACCCCTTAAATCTTTCCACGACCGACCATGAACGTGTTCATGCAAACCGCCCAGCAGTGGCTTGGCAATCGCCAGGGTCAGGGACCGGCGCTGGCCGCCCCCATCCTGGTGATGCTGGTGCTGTCGATGCTGGTGCTGCCGTTACCCCCGTGGCTGCTCGACACTTTCTTCACGCTCAACATCGCGTTGGCGTTGACGGTGATGATGGTGGCGGCCTACATGAAGCGGGCGCTGGACTTTGCCGCTTTCCCGACCGTGCTGCTGCTGACCACCTTGCTGCGCTTGTCGCTCAATGTGGCCTCCACCCGCGTGGTGCTGATGGAAGGGCATGCCGGCCCGGGCGCCGCCGGGGCGGTGATCGAGGCTTTCGGCACCTTTCTGGTGGGGGGCAACTTCGCCGTTGGTGTGATCGTGTTCCTGATTCTGGTGGTGATCAACTTCATCGTGATCACCAAGGGTGCCGAGCGTATCGCCGAAGTGGGTGCCCGCTTCACGCTGGATGCCATGCCCGGCAAGCAGATGGCGATCGACGCCGACCTGAACGCGGGGGTCATCGACGACAAGGAGGCCAAACGCCGCCGTGCCGAAGTGGCCGAGGAGGCCGACTTCTTCGGCAACATGGACGGCGCGTCCAAGTTCGTGCGCGGTGACGCCATTGCCGGCATCCTCATTTTGCTGATCAACATCATCGGCGGCTTTGCCATCGGCATGCTGCAGCACGGCCTGAACGCCGGGCAGGCGGCCGACAGCTACATCACCCTGGCTGTGGGTGATGCGCTGGTGGCCCAGGTGCCGGGTCTGCTGATCTCGGTGGCCGCCGCCATGGTGGTGTCGCGCGTGGGCAAGGAAGAAGAGCTGGGTGACCAGATCGTGGCCCAGATGTTCGACTCTCCCAAGGTGCTGGGCGTGACGGCTGCCGTGCTGTTCCTGCTCGGCGTGGTGCCCGGGATGCCGCACGTGGTGTTTCTCACCTTCGCCGTGCTGATCGGGTCGGTCGCGTTCTGGATCTGGCGCAACCAGCAGAAGCCCTCCCCTGCAGAAGTCGAGGCGCAGGAGGCGGCGGCAGCAGCGGCCCAGCCCGCGCCTGATACCGAGGCCTCGTGGGACGATCTGCAGCCGGTGGATCTGCTCGGCCTGGAACTGGGCTACCGCCTGATCCCCATGGTGGACAAGACCCGTCAGGGTGATTTGCTGACCCGCATCAAGGGTGTGCGTAAGAAATTTGCGCAGGAGGTGGGTTTCCTGCCGCCGGCCGTGCACGTCCGCGATAACCTGGAACTCCGCCCCAGTGCCTACCGGATCACCTTGCGCGGCGTGGTGGTGGGCGAGGGCGAGGTATTTCCCGGACAGTTCCTGGCCATCAACCCCGGCCATATCAAGACGCCACTCATCGGAACCGCCACCACCGACCCGGCCTTTGGCCTGCCGGCGCACTGGATCGACGAACGCCAGAAGGAAAACGCGCAAATGGCCGGCTACACCGTGGTTGATTCGGAGACCGTGCTGGCCACGCATTTGTCACACTTGATGCAAGTCCATGCCGCCAAGCTGCTGAGCCGCACCGAGGTCCAGGAACTGGTGGCGCACGTGGCCAAGCTGGCCCCGAAACTCATCGAAGAAGTGGTCCCTGCAATGGTGTCGATCGGCGTGTTCCAGAAAGTCCTCCAGCTGCTGCTGGAAGAGTCGGTCAACATCCGCGACATCCGCACCATCATCGAAGCGCTGGCCGAACACGCGGGCCAGACGCAGGACCCGGCAGAGCTGGCGCGCCGGGTGCGCCAGTCGCTCGCTCCGGCTATCGTGCAGCAGATCTACGGCCCGGTCAACGAGCTGGAAGTCATCGCGATTGAACCTGGCCTGGAGCGCCTGCTCACGCAGGCCCTGAGCGGTCAAGGCATGGCGGCGCTGGACCCCGGCGTGGCCGACATGCTGACCCAATCGGCTGCCAAGGTGGCCAACACCCAGGAAGAAAAAGGCGTCCCGGCCTGCCTGCTCGTACCCGATGCCATTCGTTCCGCCATGGCGCGCCTGCTGCGCCGGGCCGCACCGCGCCTGCAAGTGCTGGCGCACAGCGAAATCCCTGATACCCACCTCATCCGAATCGGTCCGATTCTTGGAGAAGCCGCATGAACGCCCAACGTTTTATCGCCCCCAACTCGCGTGAAGCCATGGCCCAGGCCAAGGCCGCCTTTGGTGACAGTGCAGTGATCCTGTCTAGTCGCTCGACCGAGCAGGGCTTCGAGGTGGTCGCGACAGCCGAGGAGCATCTGGCGCAGCTGGCCACCCAGGCGGTGAGCCCGTCCGTGTCTGCAGCCAACCGCGGCCGCATGACGCTCGAACAGCGTGCGGCGCGGCAGATGCCTCAGCTCTCGCCCAGGTCCAGCGTCGCGCAGGACACCGAGATGCTGGCCATGAGCACCCTGTCGTTCCAGGACTACGTGCGTGAACGCATGCTCCGCAAGCGCCGGGAAGCCTTGCAGGTAGAAAGCGAGGAGGGCATGGCTCGTGGTGTCGACCGCGCAGAGAGGGCGCCGACCCCCGCTCGGCACAGCGCAGTCGCCGGGCAGGACGGTGACGTGGTGCTGCCCTTTGCCCGTGCCCAGCAGGAGGGGCAGTCGAAGGCCACACCCAAAGCCCGCTCCAAGCCGACCGGTACGTCCGCCGAAGTGTCCGCCAAGGCCGCAGCGCCAGCACCTGCAGGCGCGCGCCTGGCCGAGCAGATCGATGGCCTCAAGGCCATGATGGAAGAGCGCTTCACCACGCTGGCGTGGATGGGGCAGGCGAAGCAGAGCCCGATCCAGTCCACGCTGCTGCTCAAGCTGGTTCGCTCTGGCTATTCGCCCACCGTGGCCCGAGCCGTGATGGAGCGCCTGCCCGAGCGCTACGGCGCGGCGGAAGCGTTCCGCTGGACGCAGGAGGTGCTGGCGCGCAATCTGCGCACCACCCGTGACGCAGGCCAGTTGTGTGACGAAGGCGGCGTGTTCGCGCTGGTCGGCTCGACCGGGGTCGGCAAGACCACCACCGCCGCCAAGCTGGCGGCCCAGTGCGTGCAGGCCTATGGTGCCAACAGCATCGGGCTCATCACCCTCGATACCTACCGGGTTGCCGGTTACGAGCAGTTGCGCGCCTATGGCCGCATGCTCGGTGTGGTGGCGCATCTGGCCCATGACCGCGCGGCCTTGCAGGACCTGCTGGAACTGCTGGCCAACAAGCGCATGGTCATCATCGACACCGCAGGGTTGGGACAGAAGGACCTGCGTATCCAGGAAATGATGGAGCTGCTCGCCGCCCCCAGCATCAAGAAGCTGCTGGTGCTCAATGCCGGCGCCCATGGCGACACCCTGGACGATGTGGTTCAGGCTTACAAGGGCACGCCGCTGCATGGGGTGGTGCTGACCAAGGTCGACGAAGCCGCCAAGCTCGGGCCTGCGGTGGACACGCTGATCCGCCATCAGCTGGTGCTGCGCGGGCTCAGCACCGGTCAGCGGGTGCCGGAAGACTGGCAGCGTGCCGATGCCCTGGCACTGGTGCGCCTGTCGATGGCTTCCAGCGGAAAGTCGGCCTACGACCCGCAGTCCTCCGAATTGCCTCTGTTCTTTGCCGACACGGCCCGTGGTCGCGTCGAGCTGGACGGACGCCATGCTTGAGAAGCGCAGCGATCAGGCCTCGGGCCTGTCGGCGCTCAAGCTGCGGCCGCCGACGCGGGTGCTGCCGGTGGTCCAGAGTGCCGACGGCCTGTTGTCGCTGGAACTGATGTGGCGGCTGGAGCGTGCGTTGCAGGGCATGGGTCAACCGGTGACGGTCGTCGAGGGCTTGCAGGGTTTGTCTCCGGACGATGCCCGGCTGGGTCATCGCCGCGTGTTGCAACACTGGCTTGCCGGCGTGCCCCCGGGCACGGTGGTGTTGTTGCATGCCCCGCTGGAGGCGCAGGCCGTTTTGCTCGCCGACAGCATGGCCCGCCCTCTGATCGCCCTGTCCGATGCACCTCCCTCCCTGGTGCAGGCCTACAACGCCCTCAAGGTCCTGTGGCAAGCCGCTGGCTTGTGGCCGGTCGTGCTTGCCTTGCGATGCGTTGAAAAGGCGGTGGTGTCCGGGCGCTCGGACACCACCGCCGAAGCCCTCCTGACGGGCTGTGAGCGCCACCTGGGCAGGGTTCCCGCAGTGTGGTCGCTGGGGTATGATTCCCCGGTGAGCGGGGCTCAGATGGATGCCGACGAATCCTGTGTGCTGAAGGTGCTGGACACGGCACTGGTACTGGAAGATCCCGAGAACCGATCCCATGATGACGACCATCCCGAGCGTTGCCCGACCCCCGCAGCCGATCAGATCATCGGAGTTTCAGATGTACACTGCCAAAGGCACGCTTGACCGGGATGCGCAGCTTCGCAAGTACAGCCCCCTGGTCCATCGCCTGGCACATCACCTGATCGCCAAACTTCCCGCCAGTGTGGAGGTGGACGATCTGATCCAGGTCGGCATGATCGGTCTGACCGAGGCCCTGTCCCGCTTCGAACCTTCCCAGGGCGTGCAGTTCGAGACCTTCGCCAGCCAACGCATCCGGGGTGCCATGCTGGACGAGCTGCGCGACGGGGACTGGATGTCGCGCGGTTCGCGCAAGCTGCAGAAAGACATCGAACTGGCGGTCCAGCGATTGGAGCAGCGCCTGCAACGAACGCCCAAGGAGTCCGAAATCGCCAAGGAGCTGGGCATGTCGCTGGCCGAGTACCAGGAGTCCTTGGCGCGCGTGCGTGGTACCCAGCTTGTGTACCTGGAGGACCTGTCTGCCCGAGGCGATGACGAGGATCATTTCCTGGATCGTTTTCTGCCGGTCGACGCCCAGTCAGACCCGGAGTCGCTGTTGACCGACCAGCGCATGCGTGAAGCTCTCGTCGAGGCGATCAAGAAACTCCCCGAACGCGAGCAGTACGTGATGAGCATGTATTACGAGCACGACATGAATCTCAAGGAGATCGCCGCGGTATTGGGTGTGACCGAATCGCGCGTGAGCCAGTTGCACAGCCAGTCCATCGCGCGCCTGCGTGCGCGGCTGCGCGAACATTGAGGCGGTACAGGCCACCGACCGAGGGTCGGTTCAGGCCTTGATGTAGCCGCTGCCGGCTCCGCCCAGACCCTGCGTGCGGGCGCCGAGCCGGCTGTAAACCTTCACCTGGTCCGGGGGGAACAACACGTCGAGTGCCCGTTGCGCCTGCACCGACAGTCGCGTGTTGAGCGCGAACAGGTTGTCAATGCCGGTGCCAACCTGCTGCGTCAGCAGGATCACTTCGGCCGGAGGGGTGTGGATGGCGAGGGTGGCTGCCAGCACGGGCTGAACCCGGGTCAGCGTTTCGCCCAGCTGGGAAAGAGCGACAATGAACCCGTCGGCATCGCTGCCACCTATGCTGTCAAGAGCGGCCTGATGCGCCGCGGCCACTGAGGCCTGGAGGGCCGTCAACTGGGCATGAACGTCTGACCAGTCGACCGGCTGGTTCATTTCAGCGGGTTGTTGCTGGCTGTGGAGGGCCCGGCGCTGGCCACACTCAGCATCTCGCGGGCGTTGGCCAGCAATTTGTCGGCAATGACTTCGGCGTTGACCGAGAACGAGCCGTTCTGGATGGCCATCCGCATGGCTTCCACCTTTTCGGCGTTGAAGACGTCGGTGCCTGAGCGTGCGACGTTGTTGGTCATGGTCTGCGTGACCGGCGACAGCTTGACTTCCACGCTGTTGTTGCCGGATTCGGGCGTCATCGCTGCAGTCTGTGCAGGCACGGCGGCACGGTCCACGGGTTTGTTGGCACCGGTGGATGCAGCTGTGACGGACTTGTCTGGCAGGCTGTTGACGTTCATGACACTCTCCAAGCCCCGAGCAAGGGGGCGCTTGAGAGCCTTATCGACCGAACATGAGCGGACTTTAACCCTTTTTTTGAAATTTCAGCGTCTGTTTTCCGTCACAGCGCGATTTCGACGGTTTCGGCGTCCCGCACGGTGCCGGTGAGCACTTTGCGGTTGGGCATGCGCACCCGGGCAGTCTGCCCGAGGTGGCCATGGGTGAGGGCCGCGCCCGAGGCGGTAAGGGTGAAACCCTGCCCGCGGACCAGCACCCGCACCTGCGTGCCGGCGGTGAAGACCTGTGGGGCACGGACCATGCCCTGGCGCAGCACCTGTCCCGGCAGTAGGTTACGGGCGGCTTCGGTTCCAAGCCAGTCCTCGGTGCGGGCAAGCAGGGGGGTGATGCTTTCGGTCCAATCCACCTCGACCAACTCGACGTCGGCTTCGGTCAGGGCGGTGCCAGCCATTACGGGCTGACGGACGGTCCAGGCAGGGCCCCACACGCGCACATGGATCGGCAGGAACACGTTCCAGGGGCTGGGTCCCTCGGTACAGCGCATACCGATGCGCGTGCGCCCCCACAGGCGCGTTCCGGCCGGCAGGTAGGGTTCGATCCGGGTGCAGGGAGCCAGGCGCAGGCGGCTGTCCAGCGAGCCGACCTCGATCTCCGGGCGCAGGGGCAGGGCTCCCGGCTCGGTGGATTGGAGTTGCTGGTCGATCCAGTCCTGGGCCTGGCGGGTCCAGGCTGCCGCCATGGCGGGCGTGGTCTGAGCTTGGGCGGGCAGGCCACCGATCGTGCCCAGACCGAATGCCGCGACCAGCACCAACGGCGTCAGGGCATACCGGACGTGCCGTGTCGCGCCGGGTGAGCGGCGCAGCGGCGGCGGGAAGGTTGGAGCTGGGTTCACGGCTGTCGTCATCCTGGGTCGGAACTTTAGTCTTCGTCACGGCAAATGAAGCGGGGAAATGCGGGGATGGAGGGGGGCTTTTCGGGGCATGGGTCGCCCTCAAGTTTTTGACAATCTGGGCATCGGGGCGTACGGCCCCATGTGTCAAGACCCTCCAGGAGGTGCCCATGATTGAACGACTGACCCAGCGCATGGAGTTTTTCTCCAACGTGCTGCAGTTGCGTGCGCATCGCCAGCAGGTGATCGCCAGCAACATCGCCAATGCCGATACGCCCGGCTACGCCGCACGGGATTTCGATTTCAAGGCCGCGATCCAGGATGCGGTGCGCAACCCGTCCGAGCTGCGTGCCGGAGGGGCGCCGCTGCTGGCCGGGGACGATACCCGCCACCTGCGCACCGTGACCAGCGCGGGCGGGGTGGCCGAACGTACCCGGGTGGCCTACACCGTGCAGACCCAGCCCAGCCTGGACGCCAACAGCGTGGACATGGACCAACAGCGTGCCAACTTCATGGACAACGCCATCCAGTACGAATCCACGTTGCGTTTCATCAACGGGCATGTCCGGACCATGCTCAGTGCCATCCAGGGCCAGTAAGGAGAACGCTCATGTCCATGTTCACCATTTTCGGGGTTTCGGGCAGTGCCATCAGCGCCCAGGCCCAGCGGCTGAACACCGTGGCCAGCAACCTGGCCAATGCCGACGCCGTGGCCGGTCCCGACGGTCAGGCCTACAAGGCCCGGCAGGTGCTGTTCCAGACCCTTCCCATGGGAAACAACCCGGCCTCGGCGGGTGTGAAGGTGCAGGACGTCGTCGAGAGCGATGCGCCCAACCGCCGTGTGTTCAACCCCCAGCACCCCAGTGCCGACGCCGAAGGCTATGTGACCCATTCCAACGTGAATCCGGTGGAGGAGATGGTCAACATGATCTCGGCCTCCCGCTCCTACCAGAACAACGTGGAGGTGATGAACACCGCCAAGTCGTTGCTGCTCAAGACCTTGCAGATGGGGCAGTGAGCTGCCCTGACAGGACCCCGCCATGTTCATGACCCCCCTCAGCACCAGCGAGATCGATGCCTACAACGCCCGAGGCGGTGCGCAGGCCGATGCCGCCGATCCCCAGGCCGCGCAGGACCGGTTTCTCAAGCTGTTCATCGCGCAATTGAGCAACCAGGATCCGCTCAACCCGATGGACAACGCGCAGATGACCACCCAGATGGCCCAGATCAACACAGTCACGGGTATCCAGCAGGTGAACCAGACACTTAAGAGCCTGGCGGATCAGTTCAGCATGGGGCAAGGCTTGCAAGGTGCCAGCCTCGTGGGGCGCCAGGTGATTGCACAGGGCAACGCACTCGCTGTGGAGTCGGGGAAGGCGCAGGGCAGTTTCAGCCTGGCCCAGCCGGCCGACAGCGTGCGTGTGGATATCCTGGCCACCTCCGGCGAGGTGCTGGGTACGGTCGATCTGGGGCCGCGCAGCGCCGGCATGCACAACTTCGAATGGGCCCTTGGTGCGATCGATCCCGAGCGCATCGGTGGCATGCAGGTCAATGCCACGTCCGCAGGGCAGTCCGTGCCGGCGGTGACGCTGTCGCGCCAGCGCGTCGAGTCCGTCGCCATGGTGGACGGCACCCTGCGCATGCGCACCACCGGCGGCATGACCCTCTCATACCAGCAGATTCTGGCTTTCCTCTGAGGCCTGACCCCTTTTCCCACAGGAGCACACCATGAGTTTCCAAACCGGGCTGTCCGGCCTCAATGCATCCGCCCGCAACCTCGATGTGATCGGGCACAACATCGCGAACGCCAACACCACGGGCATGAAGGTGTCCCGTGCCGAGTTCGCCGAGGTCTATGCATCGTCCCTGGGGGCCACAGGCGGAAGCGCCGCAGGTATTGGGGTGCAGGTGGCGACGGTGGCGCAGTTGTTCACCCAGGGCAACCTGAAAATCACCGGAAACCAGCTCGACCTGGCGGTCAACGGTGCCGGCTTTTTCCAGGTCCGTTCCACCGACGGCTCGACACTCTACACCCGCAACGGCGAGTTCAAGCTCGACCGTGAGGGTTACATCATCACCAACAACGGTGCCCGCTTGCAGGGATTCCCGACCAACGAGTCCGGTGCACGCACCAGCGTCGTGACCAGCGACCTGCTGTTACCCACGGGTGCTGCCATCGCGCCCCGGCGCACCGGTGGAAACCCAGACCCCGCATTGCAGGGGCTGTTCATTACCGCCAACCTCGATGCCCGCACCGAACCGCAGGTGCCTGCCACGCCTGCGGATGCACGCGCGACCTTCCCGCTCAGCGAAGGGCAGAAAACCTTCGGGTCGGCGACCAATGTCTACGATTCGCAAGGGGTGGCGATTCCCGTTCAGCTCTATTTCGTGAAGCTTCAGAACGCCAATGAATGGCAGATCGTGGCGAGCGCGGACAATGGGGTGACCGGGCAGGATCTGGGCACCGCGACCTTCGATGCCTCGGGCCGTGTCGACACCCTGGTCAATCCGGACGGGGATCCGGGGTTGGATCAGATCGCGATCCGTTCCGGCTCTCCCGATCCCTTGGCGGTTCCGCCGGTGCTTGGTGTCTATACCGGGATTGCGCAGACGCCCAGTGACGGTGTGCTTACCTTTCCCCTCCGTCTGGGTGACACCGAGTCGGGATTCACCATCACCCAGTTCGGCAGCAAGTTCGGGGTGTTCGACCTGAAGCAGGACGGATATGCCTCTGGGGAAATGACTTCCATCGACATCGCGGAAAACGGCGTCATTCTTGCGCGCTATTCGAACGGCGTCTCGATCGCGGCCGGCCAGGTGGCCTTGGGGAACTTCCGCAATCTCCAGGGTTTGCAGCCGGTCAATGGGGGCTATTGGTCGGAGACGATAGCCTCCGGTCAGGTGGTGCTGGGGGGGCCGCTGGAAGGCCAGCTCGGATTGATCCGCCAGAGTTCGCTGGAAGAATCCAACGTGGACCTGACCCAGGAGCTTGTCAACATGATCGTGGCGCAACGGGCCTACCAGGCCAATGCCCAGACGATCAAGACGCAGGACCAGGTCCAGCAGACCCTGGTCAACCTGCGCTGATGCGTCGCTGAAGCCACAGGAAGGGCCGAACCATGGATCGTCTCATCTACACCGCCCTGTCCGGGGCCAATGCGGCGATGCACCGCCAGCAGGTGCTGTCGAACAATCTGGCCAATGTCAGCACCAACGGCTTTCGGGCCGAGTTGGCCACTTTCCGCTCGGTGCCGTTGCGGGGCGAGGGGGCGACGACCCGTGCCTTCGCGCTGGAAGCCACGGCCGGGCATCTGGATACGCCCGGTTCCATGAACAGCACGGGACGCAACCTCGACGTCGCCGCCGTGGGGCAGGCCTATTTCGCCATCCAGGCACTCGACGGCACCGAAGCCTACACCCGGGCCGGTGCCCTGCAGGTGTCGGCGCAGGGTCTGCTGGTCGGACATGCCGGCCTGCCCATGCTGGATGACGCGGGTGCCCCGATCAACATTCCCGACAACGCCCGGGTGACCATCGGGCGTGATGGCACGGTTTCGGCACGGGTCGGTGACGAGGCCCCGCAGGTCCTCGGCCGTCTCAAACTCGTGACGCCGGATGCCGAGTTCCAGCGACTGGTGCGCGGCAACGACGGCCTGTTTCGCAGCGCCGATGGCGCCCCGCTGCCCGCCGACCCGACCGCCGCGTTGGTGGACGGCATGCTGGAGGGTTCGAATGTCAATCCGATCGAGGCCATGGTCGGCATGATCAGTGTGGCGCGGCAGTACGAGCTGCAGATGCGCATGCTCCAGAACGCCGAGAAGAACGACCAGACCGCCAGCCAGTTGCTGGGTCTTGGCGGTTGAACCGCCATACGCTGAAGGAGTACACCCATGATCAATTCCTTGCAGATTGCCAAAACCGGCATGCAGGCCCAGCAAACCCAGCTGGATGTCATCTCCCACAACCTGGCCAACGTGTCTACCGCAGGCTTCAAGCGTGGGACGGCCATTTTCGAAGACCTGATCTACCAGAACCTGCGCCAGGTCGGGGCAGAAACGGCCGAGCAGGCGGAGCTGCCCACTGGCCTGCAGATCGGCCTGGGGGTACGCACCGTGGCCACCGCGCGCACGTACACGCAAGGCAGTCTGCAGCAGAGCAACAACACCCTGGACGTGGCGATCAACGGCGATGGATTCTTCCAGGTCGAGATGCCGGACGGCACCACCGCCTACACCCGGGACGGCACCTTCAAGCTCACCTCGCAGGGGCAACTGGTGACCACAAGCGGTTTTCCGGTGTTGGGCGGTGTGACCATTCCGGCGGAGGCTCGCAGCATCACGATCGGGACCGATGGCGTCGTATCGGTGATTGTGGGCAACAACCCGCAGCCGCAGCAGGCCGGGGTGATCGAGCTGGCGTCATTCATCAACCCGGCTGGACTGGAGCCGCGCGGGCAGAACCTGTTCACTCAGACCCCCGCATCCGGAGACCCCAACGTCGGCCAACCCGGAACGGAAGGGTTGGGCCCGGTGCTTCAGGGCTACCTGGAAAGCTCCAACGTGAACGTGGTGCAGGAGCTGGTGGCCATGATCCAGACCCAGCGCGCCTACGAACTCAACTCCAAAGCCATCCAGACTTCGGATCAGATGCTGCAGCGCCTTTCGCAGCTCTGAACGGTCTGATTGAAATCAAGGACTTCCCATGAAGCGCTACAGCACGGTGCCGGCATCTGGCCTGATGATGGCCGTCTTGCTCGCAGGTTGCGCCAACCTCTCGCAAGTGCCGGACGTGGACCTCGCCAAAGCTCCCGAGGCGCTGGCCTATCCCCAGACGCAAAACCCGATGCCCGCGCCGGTCACGGGCAGCCTGTTCACCCCGGCAAGCTACCGCCCCGCATTCGAGGACCATCGCGCCCGCATGGTGGGTGACACCCTGACGGTGCAGATCACCGAAAGGCTCACGGCCTCCCAGCAAAGCTCGACCGATGTCAGCCGCGAGTCCGAGCTCAACGCAGGGGTGTCGGCGTTCCCTTTGTTCAATGACAACTCCTTTGCCCGAGCACGGGCCAACGCGCAATCGTCCAATACCTTCAGTGGAGACGGTTCCACGCGGGCCACCAATACCTTTTCTGGCAACATCACCGCCGTCGTCACCGAGGTGCTGCCCAACGGGCACCTGGTGGTGATCGGCGAAAAGCAGATCGGTGTGAACCAGAACGTGGACGTGCTCCAGTTCTCAGGGACGGTGGACCCGCGCACCATCCGTCCAGGCAACACGGTGCAGTCCACCCAGATCGCCAACGTGCGTGTGCTGTCGCGTGGACGCGGCGCCCAGAACGATGCGCAGACATTTGGCTGGCTTTCCCGCTTCTTTTTGACGCTTCTGCCGTTCTAAAGTTTTCTGACAATCGGTTCATGCGCTCGTCGTGGCTCCTGGTGGGGCTGCGGGAAAGGCTTCCATGAACCGATTTTTCTTTGCCCCGTCCCCCCGTTTTTGTCGTGCCCTCGCCGTGCTCGGGCTGACCGCGCTTGTGGCCTGGTCCCTGCCTGCCCAGGCGACCCGCATCAAGGACGTGGCCGCCGTACAGGGCGTGCGCACCAACCAGCTCACCGGTTATGGCCTGGTGGTTGGCCTCGACGGCACGGGGGATCAGTCGTCCCAGATGCCCTACACCGGGCAGACGCTGAACAACTACCTGCAGCAGCTCGGCATCACCCTGCCGCCGGGTGTGAACTTCCAGCCCAAGAACGTGGCCGCCGTGCTGGTGACGGCCCAACTGCCGGCTTTCGCCCGCCCTGGTCAAGCGATTGACGTGACGGTGTCGTCCGTCGGCAACTCCAAGTCCTTGCGCGGTGGCACGCTCATCACCACGCCGCTGCGCGGGGTGGACGGTGAAATCTACGCCCTCGCCCAGGGCAATCTGCTGGTGGGTGGAGCAGGCGCCTCGGCCGGTGGCAGCAGCGTCACCATCAACCACCTGAGTGTGGGTCGTATTCCCAGCGGAGGGCAGGTGGAGCGCACCGTACCCACCCCCTTGCTTCTCGGTGAAACGGTGGATCTCAACCTGAATGCGTCGGACTTCCAGACCGCCCGCCGGGTGGCGCAATCGATCAACAGTGCCATGGGAGCAGGCACAGCTCAGGCACTCGATGGCCGGCTGGTGCGGGTGCGCGCTCCCATCGACCCGAACAGCCGAGTCGCCTTTCTCGCCGACATCGAGGAGCTGCCTCTGGAGCTGCCGCGTCCCGTGGCGCGTGTGGTCGTCAACTCCCGCACCGGCTCGGTGGTGATGAATCAGGCCGTCTCCCTCGGGGCGGCGGCAGTGGCGCACGGCAATCTGTCGGTCAGCATCAGCTCCACGCCGCAGGTCAGCCAGCCCGGACCGTTTGCACCTCCAGGTGCGCAGACCGTGGTCACCGAGCGGGCCGACATCCAGGTGAGCCAGGACGGGGGGGCACTCATCCAGGTGGAGGCTTCGGCCCAGTTGAGCGATGTGGTCAAGGCACTCAATGCCCTGGGGGCGACCCCGCAGGATCTGGTGGCCATCCTCCAGGCCATGCGCGCAGCCGGCTCGCTCAAGGCGGAGCTGGAGGTGATCTGACATGAGCCTCGACCCGATGTCCACCTTGTCGCTGGCGGGCCAACGCGGTCTGGCGATCGACTCCAAGTCGCTGGACCAGCTCAACGGGCTGGCCGGACGGGACAGCAAGGCCGCGCTGAAAGAGACCGCTCGTCAGTTCGAGGCGCTCTTCATGCGCGAACTGCTCAAGAGCATGCGCGAGGCATCGATGAAAAGCGGGTTGATGGACAACGAGGCCACCGACCTGGGTACCCAGTTGCTGGACGAGCAGTGGGCCTTGAAGATGACCGGCCTGCCCGGCGGCCTCAGCGAGATGATCGAGCGCCAGCTCATGCAGCAGATCCAGCCGTCGTCAGGCGGGGGTGGGGCTGTGCCCGCCTCGTCTGCGCCGCCCGTCTCCTCTGACCGTTTGAGCGGCAGCCGAGTGCCGCAGCCTACGCCCACGCAGGCGGGGTTCGTGTCCCAGCACCGCCAGGCGGCGCTGCAGGTGCAGCAGGAATCGGGCATTCCCGCCAGCTTCATGATCGGCCAGGCCGCCCACGAAACCGGCTGGGGCCGCAGCGAAATCCGCCAGGCCGATGGCTCCAACAGCTTCAACCTGTTCGGCATCAAGGCCGGACCGTCGTGGAAAGGCAAGGTCGCGGAGATCACCACCACCGAATACGTCAACGGCGAGCCCAAGAAAGTCACGGCCCGTTTCCGGGCCTATGACTCCTACGCCGACTCATTCCGCGACTACGCCCGCTTGATCAGCCAGAGCCCGCGCTACAGCCAGGTCATGGAGAACCTGCATTCGGCCCGCTCGTTCGCCGAACATCTGCAGAGCGCCGGCTATGCCACCGATCCGCGCTACGCCGAAAAGCTCAGCCGCGTCATCAACACCACGCTGAACGTCAAACGGGCGATCGGATAAGGGGTAAGCCATGTCTTTCAACGTAGGCGTTACCGCCCTCACCACCAACCAGGCCGCGCTGCAGGTCATTGGCCACAACATTGCCAACGTGAACACGCCGGGTTATTCCCGGCAGACCGTAAGCCTGGAGCAGATTCCGGGACAGAAGTTCGGCAACGGCTTCTTTGGCAAGGGCGTGGAAGTGGCCTCGGTCGAACGGGCGTTCAACCAGTTCCTGACCCGCGAAGCCAATCTGAGCGCGGCATCGGCGGCGTCGGCCAACGTGCGCTACCAGCGTCTGCAAGCCCTGGAACAGCTGTTCCCCATGGGTGAGGCGGGCATGGGGCGCCAGCTCAACGGTTTTCTGAACGCCTGGACCGATGTGGTGGCCTCGCCCACCAACCAGACGGCGCGTGGCGTGGTGCTGACTCGGGCCGAAGAGTTTGCCAGTCGCCTGAACCAGACCGCACGCCAGCTGGAAGAGTTGCGTGTGACCACGCGGGTTCAGCTTGATGCGGGTATCGAGGAAGCGAACCGGCTTGCATCCAGCATCGCCAGCATCAATCAGCGTGTGGTTGATGCCTTTGCGAGCGGGCGTTCACCGAATGACTTGCTGGATCAGCGCGACCGGCTGGTGGCCGATCTCAACAAAATCGTCCAGGTGAACACCCTGGAGGCAGACGACCGTTCCCTCACGGTGTTCGTGGGCAACAGCGTTCCGGTGGTCCTGGGGAGCCGGGCCACGCCCTTGGTCGGCTCGGAAACGGTGAATGCCGCTGGCCGTTACACCATCGGTTTTGGGCGCCCCGAGGCCGTCATCAACGAGGACCTGATTTCGGGTGGCCTGCTCAAGGGCGTGCTCACCTTCTACAACGACGACGTGGCGGACGTGCGCAACCAGCTCGGGCGTCTGGCGTTGTCCACCATCGAGCTGTTCAACCGTCAGCACGCCGCCGGCCTGGACCTCAATGGTGAGCCTGGACGCAACTTCTTCAATCCCATCAATTTCAACGCCTCCGTCGTGCGGTTGACCCAGACGTCGACGGCCGGATTAAGTCTTTCGGTGGACTTGGGCGCTGATGCCCCCACCCGCTTTCAGGCGTCGGACTATTCGGTTCGCTATGTGGCAGCCGATCAGGTGGAGATACGCCGGGTCAGCGACGGTGCCTATTTTGACCCCGGTACTGGCGAGTTTTCCTCGGCCTCGCCGCTGGTGGCCACATTTCCCGCCGCTCCCGGCAATTTCATCTCTTTCGACGGCCTGCGGCTGACCCAAACGGCCACCGGTGTGGCTGGCGACCAGTTCGTGTTGCGCCCGTTCTCGAGCGTGGCGGACCAGGTCAAGGTGGCCCTTACGTCGCCATCGCAGCTGGCGATTGCCAGTCCGGTGTATGTACAGGCCGGGGCGAACAACGCTGACACCCTTCAGGTTGAATCGACGGTATTGCCATTGGGTACAACCGTGGTGGACAACTGGGCTTACAGCGCAGTCCGTTTCACCTCTTCGGGTTCCTATGTCGTCGACACCTACACGCTCGATCCGACCGATCCCTCCCAGCCTCTGGCAGTGAGTTCATCCGCTCCTCAGGACTTCATCTCCGGGGTCCCCATTGTCGTGGATGGGGCCGAGCTGACCCTGCGTGGTGCACCTACTGGTGGAGAAGTCTTTGAGGTGCACAGCGCCAGCAGGGCTTATCTGATCACCGATCCTGCCAACACGGGCAGTTTGTCGGTCCAGCGCTTTCATGCTCGTACCGCCCCGACGGCCGATGTCCAAATTACCTTCCTGAGTGCCACCACCTACACCATTGATGGCGGTCCGGTACAGACGTTTGTCCCAGGGCAAGTGATACGCGGCAACGGATTCGAGCTGGTGCTTGACGGCGAGCCCGCTGCTGGTGACGAATTCACCCTATTGGCCGATCCCACCCGGCCCGCGATCGACATGCGTCAGAACGCCGGCAACGGACAAGCCCTGTTGGCCTTGCGGGACTTGAACGCATTGGACGGCTACACCTTGTCCGATGGCTACATTCCTGTGTTTGCGGCCGTTTCATCCAGCATCCAGGTCGCCAAGGCCGACTCGGAGTTCTCGACCCGGGTGGCCGAACAGGCAGAAGCGGCCAGGGCCAACCAGGTGGGTGTCAATCTGGACGAGGAGGCCGCCCGACTGTTGCAGTTTCAGCAGGCCTACCAGGC
>JAUVXK010000006.1 GCA_030603635.1 Burkholderiales bacterium
GCAGCACGCCAGCCGTGTCATCGGGGATTGGATCGGCTTCTATAACCACCGGCGCCCTCACCAGGCGCTGAACATGAGGACCCCTGCTGAGGCTTATGCTTTAGCAGCCTGACCTGTGCAGATTCCGCTGGGTCAATACAGGGGCACGCTTGGTGGGCAAGTGCATGAGCGTGTGAAGTTGAGGAAATTCGGGAGCTACTGGAACGAATCGGAGTACATCCATGAACACCATGAACTACAAAGGCTATACCGCTCGCATCGAGTACGACGAACGCGACAACATCTTTGTTGGCCGTGTGCTCGGACTGCGCAACATTATCAGCTTCCACGGCGAAACCGTTGCCGATCTTCGCCATGAGTTCGAAGTGGTCATTGAGAACTTCCTCAACGATTGCAAAGAGCAAGGCATCAAACCCGAAAAACCTGCCTCTGGCAAACTCATGTTGCGCGTACCTGCAGAAGTTCATGGCGCAGCCTTGGTCGCGGCGCAAGCATCCGGCAAAAGTCTGAACCAATGGGCCACTGAAGTGCTTCAGTCGGCAACTCATGCGTAGGGCTGCTGGCGCAGGACGCCACCGTGCCGACAACGGAGCAATGGGGTAAGCCCCACGATAGCCCAGCCTATGAAGTCAGTGCCACAGCGCCAGAGCAGGCACAGCACCTCAAGATTCTGCGGGTGCTCCGCTTCATGGTGCTGCCCGAGATGACCAGGCGATTGATGGGCGTTTGACCTATCCCCCCCACACCTCCACCCGGTTGCGCCCCGACTGCTTGGCCTGGTAGAGGGCCTTGTCGGCCTGGGCATACAGGTCGTCCATGGTAGACACGGGGGTGGACGCCGTGACGCCGAAACTGGAGGTGAGCGTCAATACGCGGTCTTCCCAGGGAAAAGGCGTGTTGGCCAGGCCAGCCCGCAGCTTTTCTGCCAGGGCCTGGGCGCTGGGCAGATCGGTGTCGGGCAGCAGCACCATGAATTCTTCGCCACCATAGCGGGCCACCAGATCGCTTTGGCGCAGGTGCGAGGACACAAACTCGGCGACCCGCCTGAGCACGGCATCGCCCGCCGGGTGCCCGTGCACATCGTTGATGTGTTTGAAGTGGTCCAGGTCGATGGCAATGAGGGCCAGTGGTCGTTGATGGCGTTGCGCCACCTGCAGCAGAAACTGCCCCCGCTCGAAAAAGGCTCTGCGGTTCAGCGCACGGGTGAGGGGATCGTGGGTGGCCAGTTCGCGCAGCTCGGCCTCCTGGCGGCGGAGCTGCTCGTTGCTGGCTTGCAGTTCGCGCTGCAACTGCACGCGCTCCACGGTTTTGTGCCAGAGCAATCGAGCCAGTACCCAGCCCATGACCATGATGGTCAACACATTCACCCGGTTGTTGAGCAGCAGAGCAGGATCGTTCTGGGTGAGCCCCAGGGCACCGATGGTGGCCACGCACGCCACGCCGTAGACCCACAACAGTTGCCGAGGTGGAATGAGGAACAGCAGGCTGAGGCAAATGCTGCCCACCATCACGGGCGTGATGTTGGGCGTGACCCATTGGTCGATCACGGCCAGCAAACAACAGAATGCCAATCCCACCGCAGCCACCACCAGCACCAGCCTGCCGCTGGCAGGAGCAGACCCCGAGCTGCGCAACTGCGCGTGCGCCAGCAGGCCGGAAACCACCATGAAAACCGCCATGACGGCATGGGTGGTCACCACACCCCAATGCCAGCGTTGCTCCAGCGCGGTGGCGGGGGGCTCTGCCATCAGGAAGATGAGGATGTGGAGCAGATTGATGACCAGAACCACCATGGCCGTGAACCGCAGATGGCGCAGGTTCTGGACATGGAATTCGGCCACCATGTCGCCAAAGCCGGAGGGATGGGTGGATGCGAGTGGAGCCGTGGTCACGATGCTTGTCATGGTAACAAAGCAGACCACCCCATCTCACGGGTAAAATATATGGCTGCCGCTTCTGTGGCATTCGCCAACGATGGGTTCCCTCGCCCCCATCCTGTCTCAAAAAAAAGGACTTCTCCATGACCTCCCTTCATGGCGCCATTGAACTGCGCGCCCGTTCCGTACTGCCGGCCCTGGTGGCCATCCACATCGCCCTCATCATCGCCAGCAACTATCTGGTGCAGTTGCCGTTTGAGCTGTTCGGCTTTCACACCACCTGGGGCGCGTTCACCTTTCCGCTGATCTTTGTGGCCACCGACCTCACGGTGCGCCTTCTGGGCCAGGCATCGGCTCGTCGCGTGATTGCGCGGGTGATGCTGCCGGCGCTGCTGGCGTCGTACGTGGTGTCGGTGCTGTTCCATGAAGGGGCATTTGGCGGTTTTGCCGCACTGGGTGAATTCAACGGCTTCGTGTTCCGCATTGCGCTGGCCAGCTTTGTGGCCTACGTGATGGGCCAATGGCTGGACATTGCCGTGTTTGGCCGCCTGCAGCAGGTACGCGCCTGGTGGGTGGCGCCGGCTGCCTCCACGGTTCTGGGCAGCCTGCTGGACACCGCCCTGTTCTTCTCGGTGGCCTTCTTCCGCAGCAGCGACCCCTTCATGGCCGAACACTGGGTGGAAATTGCCGCCGTGGACTATGTGACCAAGCTGGTCATCAGCCTGCTGTGCTTCCTGCCTCTGTACGCGGTTCTGCTGAACGCCCTGGTCAAAACGCTGAAGGCGTCAACACCTACGGCCGCACCAACCTGAATCGGTGCCCGGCCTTGCCTGCCCCCCCGCAGTGGCAGGGTGGCCGGTACACTTGACGGTTTCGGGCAGCCCAACCTGGGATGCTGCCCGCTCCCATGGTTGCCCCTGAAAGTCCCGTTTTGTTTGCATTGTTCGATGAAGCCGGAAAGTTCCTGACCGGCCGTGTGTTGTCCGAAGCCGAAAGCTCCCTGCAGGTGGAGCTGGAGTCGGGGAAGCGCGTGAAGGTCAAGTCGGCCAACGTGCTGCTCAAGTTCGACAAGCCCGCACCCACCGCCCTGATGGCGGGCGCGCAGGCACTGGCGGGCCAGATTGAGCTTGACCTGGCCTGGGAGTTCGCCCCCGAAGACGAATTCGGCTTTGCCGACCTGGCCGCCGACTACTTCCAGGACCCGGCCACGCTGGAGCAGCAGGTGGCGGCCCTGCTGCGCCTGAGCGAGGCGCCGCACTACTTCCGCCGCGCTGGCAAGGGCCGCTACAAAAAGGCCCCAGCCGAAATCCTGCAACAGGCGCTGGCCGCCATCGAAAAGAAAAAACAGGTGCAGGCGCAAATCGACACCTGGGCGGCTGAATTGTCCGCAGGCACTTGCCCGGAGCCGATCCGCCAGCAGCTCTACAAAATCCTGTTCAAACCCGACAAGAACGCACCCGAGTACAAGGCTGTGGTGCATGCGGCGCGCGAAACCCACCTGGCCCCGCTGGCCTTGCTGCAAAAAGCCGGTGCCATTTCCAATGCCTACCAGTTCCACTGGCAGCGCTTCCTGTTCGAACACTTCCCCAAAGGCACGGGGTTTCCGGCCCTGCAAGCACCGCCCGTGGCCGATGCGTTGCCATTGGCTGCCGTACAGGCGTTTTCGGTGGACGATTCCAGCACCACCGAAATCGACGACGCCCTCAGCGTGCAGGGCCTGGGCAGCGGCGAAGTGACGCTGGGCATCCACATCGCAGCTCCTGCGCTGGCCATCCAGCCCGACAGCCCGATCGACGTGGTGGCGCGCCAGCGCCTGTCCACCGTGTACATGCCGGGCCACAAGGTGACCATGCTGCCCGACGCGGTGGTGCAGACCTACACGCTGGAAGCCGGTGGCCCGCGCCCGGCGCTGTCGCTCTACCTCACCTTCAACGAGGCCGATCTGTCCCTGCTGCGCAGCGAGAGCCGGCTGGAGCAGGTGCCCATTGCCCACAACCTGCGGCACGACCAGCTCGACCAGGCCATCACCGCCGACTGGCTGCAGGACCCGGCAGCCGAACCCGGCGCGCCGCTGCCGGCGGAATTCGTGGCGCTGCGACCGGAACTCGCCTTCCTGTACCGGTTGGCGCTGGCCTGCAAGGCCCGCCGCGAGGTGGTGCGCGGCAAACCCGAAACCTTCACACGGCCCGACTACACCTTCAAGCTGGAAGGCGTGCAGGGCGACGAGCCGCACGGCGACGAAACCGTGCTGATTGGCACGCGTTCGCGCGGTGCTCCACTGGACCTGATGGTGGCCGAAGCCATGATCCTGGCCAACAGCACCTGGGGTCAGTTGCTGGCCGACAGCGGCGTGCCCGGCATCTACCGCAGCCAGGCCAGCCTGGCGCCGGGGGTGAAGGTGCGCATGGGCGCCAAGGCGCTGCCGCACGCCGGTATCGGCGTGAAGTGCTACGCCTGGAGCACCTCGCCCCTGCGCCGCTACACCGACCTGGTGAACCAGTGGCAGATCATTGCCTGCGTGCGCCATGGTGCCACCGCTGCACTGGTCGCGCCCTTCAAACCCAAGGACACCGCGCTGTTTGCCGTGATCAGCGCGTTCGACGCGGCCTACACCGCCTATAACCAGTTCCAGAACGGCATGGAACGCTACTGGACGCTGCATTACCTGCAACAGCACGGCATCACCGAACTCACGGCCACCGTGATCAAGGACAACCTGGTGCGCGCCGATACGCTGCCACTGGTGTTCAACGTGCTGGGGGCCGAAGGGCTGCAACGCGGGGCTCACGTCCGCGTGCGGTTGGGGCAGATCGACGACATCTCACTGGAAGTCGGCGGAACCGTACTGGAGCGGCTGGATGCCGCACCCGAAACCTTGGACGAGGAAGCGGAGGATGAGCTGGAACTCACCACCTCGCTGGCGATTGCGGTGGATGTGAACGAGACCACCGACGCCGATGCGGTCACAGCCTCGCCCCCTGGTGCGGCCCCGGCGGGCTGACCCACCAGATCGGGGACGGGAATCGGTATCGGGTGGCCGGATAATCACGAACTGTGAAGCTGCTCCGCAACCTGACCACTCTGCAGATCGCGCTGACCCTGTCGGTGCTGGCCCATGCCGCCCTGCTGACGGTACGGTTCGTCGATCCGCAGCGCTTCGAGCGGGTGTTCCAGGACACGCCGCTGGAAGTGATCCTGGTCAACGCCCGCAGCGACGAACGCCCGGACAAGGCCCAGGCCATCGCGCAGGCCAATCTGGCCGGTGGTGGCAACGTGGAGCAGGGCCGCGCCACCTCACCACTGCCCCCCTCGCCCCAGGCCCGCTTCGGCGAGGTGCTGGAGGAAGAGGAGCGCCGCATCGAAGCGATGAAAGAGCAACAGAGCCGACTGCTGGCCCAGTTGCGACAGCAAATCGCGACATTGCCCGCACCGGACCCACGCAACGCCCGCGAGGCTGACTGGGAAGAGCGGGAGGAGCGCCGGCAGGCCCTGGTGCGCACCCTGGCCGAGATCGAGAAGCGCATCAACGAAGAAAACGCGCGGCCGCGCAAGCGCTACATCAGTCCCTCCACACGCGAAGAGGTGTACGCGGTCTATTACGACGAGCTGCGCCGCCGCATCGAGGACCGGGGCACCACCAACTTCCCCGAGGTGGGTGGCCGCAAGCTCTATGGCGAATTGACCATGGTGATCACCGTCAACCACGACGGCCGGGTGCTGGAAACCGAGGTGGTGCAGGGTTCGGGGCAGGCCGCGCTCGACAGCCGCGCGCAGGCCATCGTGCGCAGCCTGTCGTTCGGCCGCTTCAACCATGAGATGCGCCGCCGGGCCGACCAGATCGTGGTGGTGTCGCGCTTCCGTTTCACCCGCGACGATGGCCTGCAGACCCGATTGAGCACCCAGTGATGAAGAAGGTCTTGCGGTTCCTTGGGCGCTGGCTGCTCTGGGTGACAGTGACGGGGGTTTTGCTGCAACTGTTTTTCCTGGGACGCATCGCCGTCATGGCCGTGCTGGACCCTCCCAGCACCACCTTCCAACGCTCCGAGGCATGGCGGCTCGCCACCGGTGACCGGCCTTGGCGCTGGTCCCACACCTGGGTGCCCTACGAATCGATATCCCCGCACCTGAAGCGTGCCGTCATCGCTTCCGAAGACGCCGGGTTTACTGCCCATCGAGGCGTGGACTGGCAAGCCCTGGAAACGGCGCGCGAACGCAATGCCCGACAACAGGCTCGTGCACAGTCGCGCGGTACTGCTGCAAGGCTGGTGGGCGGCTCGACCATCACCCAGCAACTGGCCAAAAACCTGCTCCTTTCGGGCGAACGGCACATGGGGCGCAAGGCGCAGGAGTTGTTGCTGGCCTTGATGCTGGAAGCGATACTGAGCAAGGAACGCATTCTGGAGATCTACTTGAACCACGTGGAATGGGGCGAGGGCATCTTCGGGGCCGAGGCCGCGGCGCAACACTATTTCCGCAAACCAGCGGCTCGCCTCAACCCGCACGAGGCGGCACGCCTCGCGGTGATGCTGCCGGCACCCAAACGCTTTCAGCTCAACCCCTATTCCGGCTACCTGAACCAGCGGACCCACACCATCGTGGCCCGCATGGGGGCTGTGCAAGTGCCGTGAGATGATGGCCCCATGAGCATGCGCATTCTCGGCATAGACCCTGGCCTGCAGGCCACCGGCTTCGGCGTGGTGGACGTGGACGGCAGCCACCTGAGCTACGTGGCCAGCGGCACCATCCGCACGCGACCCGACGAGGGCGCCCTGCTGCCCGAGCGGCTGGGCGTGATCTTTCAGGGCATCACCGAAGTGGTTCAGCGCTACCAGCCCACCGTGGCCGCGTGCGAGATCGTATTCGTGAACGTGAACCCACAGGCCACGCTGATGCTCGGACAGGCGCGTGGCTGCTGCCTCACTGCCCTGGTGGCCAATGGCCTGCCCGTGAGCGAATACACGGCGCTGCAGCTCAAGAAGGCCGTGGTCGGGTATGGCAAGGCGGCCAAGCCGCAGGTCCAGGAAATGGTGCGGCGGCTGCTCCAGTTGCCCGGCCTGCCTGGCAAGGACGCGGCCGATGCGCTGGGCCTGTGCATCACCCATGCCCAAGTGGCCCGCACCACGGCGGCGATCAATCAGGTCAGCCCGCTGCAGGCCCGCACCCATGCCGCCTACAAGGCCGGCCGCAGCTATTGACGCCCGCTGCACAGGCTCACGCCCGGCTCAGACCATACGGCTGATGATGAGCACCCCAAAGAAGAAGAAGGCAGCGATCAGCGTCCACTTGAGGATGATGATGCCGAGGCGGCGGAAGTGGTCCTTGCCGGTCGCGATGTAAAAGCCAAAGCAGATCGCTGCTCCGCCGAGAAGAAAGAACAGGAGGAAGCGGAACAGGAGCATGGGCTGTGCGCTGGGCTCGTTTACCAGGCCAGCGCGAGTTGCGCGAAGCCCTTGGGGGCACGGCCATCGTGCTCAAAGGTCACCACGTCGTAGCTCTCGGGTTGGGCAAGCAGGGCCCGCAGCAGCTGGTTGTTGAGCGCGTGGCCGCTGCGGTAGGCACTGTAGGCAGCCAACAGGGGCTTGCCCACGATGTACAGGTCGCCCATGGCGTCGAGGATCTTGTGCTTGGCGAACTCGTCGGCATAGCGCAGGCCGTCGGCGTTGAGCACCTTCACGTCGTCCATGACGATGGCGTTGTCCAGCCCGCCTCCCAAAGCCAAGCCGTGGGAGCGCATCATCTCGACATCGCGGGTGAAGCCGAAAGTGCGGGCACGGGCGATCTCGCGGGCGTACTGGCCTTGCCCCAGATCGAACTCCACACGCTGGCCGGTGGCGTTCACCGCCGGGTGGTCGAACTCGATCTCGAAGCTGAGCTTGTAGCCGTGGTAAGGCTCCAGCCGGGCCCATTTGAGGTGACGGCCCTCACCCTCGCGTACCTCGACGGGCTTGAGCAGGCGGATGAAGCGCTTGGGCACTTTCTGGAGTTCAATGCCCGCGCTCTGGATCAGGTAGACGAACGACGCGGCCGATCCATCGAGGATGGGTACCTCCTCTGCCGTGATGTCGACAATCAGGTTGTCGATACCCAAACCCGCACAGGCACTCATGAGGTGCTCGATGGTGTGCACCTTGGCCCCGCCGTTGGCAATGGTCGACGCCAGCCGCGTGTCGGACACGGCGGCGGCGCTGACCGGGATGTCCACCGGCTCGGGCAGGTCCACACGCCGGAACACGATACCCGTGTCCGGCGCGGCCGGGCGCAGCGTCAGCTCGACCCGCTGACCGCTGTGCAGGCCCACGCCCACGGCTTTGGTCAGGGTCTTGAGGGTACGTTGCGCAATCATGCTGCCAATTTTAGTTTTTCAGCACGGACTCTGCCGAAGAAAACGGCAATCTCCCAAATAGCCAAGTTTGATTGAAAGGATGAAAAGCGTGGCCAGCAGCCCATCAATCCGCTTGCTTGCGCAGGAAGGCGGGGATCTCGAAGTCGTCCATGCCGCCAGAGGACAGCGCATCCACCTTGGCCGCGGCCGAGGTGCGGTCGCGTGTGCGCCAGACGCTGGGCACGGCCGGGTTGCCACCGACCGAGGCATGACCCACTGCGGCCGCCTGCGCCACCCCGGAGCCTCCAACGGCCTGGTTCAACGTGGGAATGTAGGGCATGTTGTCGGTTCCGGTACGCAAACCCTGGGCGGGTGACTGGACCACCGTCAGAGGCTGGCGGGCACCTGCACGGTTCAGACCGGTGGCCACCACGGTGACGCGGATCGCGTCACCAAGGGACTCGTCGTAGGCGGTGCCGTAGATGACGTGCGCGTCCGGCGCGGCAAAGGCGCGAATGGTGTTCATGGCCAGCTTGGACTCGTTGAGCTTCAGAGAACCCTTGGCGGCACTGATCAGCACCAGCACGCCTTTGGCACCCTTCATGTCCACGCCTTCCAGCAACGGGCAGGCCACGGCCTGTTCGGCGGCAATGCGGGCGCGGTCCGGGCCGCTGGACACCGCAGTGCCCATCATGGCCTTGCCGGGTTCACCCATGACTGTGCGCACGTCTTCGAAGTCCACGTTCACCAGCGCCTCGACGTTGATGATCTCGGCAATCCCGCCGACGGCGTTCTTGAGCACGTCGTTGGCTTCGGCGAAAGCCTCATCCTGGGTGATATCGTCGCCCAGCACCTCCAGCAGCTTGTCGTTGAGCACGACGATCAGGGAGTCGACGTTCTGCTCCAGCTCGGCGAGGCCGGCATCCGCGTTGCTCATGCGGCGCCCGCCTTCCCAGTCGAAGGGCTTGGTGACCACCCCCACGGTGAGAATGCCCATGTCCTTGGCCACCTTGGCAATGACGGGCGCGGCCCCGGTCCCGGTGCCCCCGCCCATGCCGGCGGTGATGAAGAGCATGTGAGCGCCATGGATGGCGTCACGGATGTCGGCTTCGGCCATTTCGGCAGCCGCACGGCCTTTCTCAGGCTTGCTGCCGGCGCCCAGGCCGGTCTGACCCAGCTGGATGACGCGGTGCGCTGCCGTCTTGGCCAGGGCCTGGGCGTCGGTATTGGCGCAGATGAATTCGACACCCTGCACATGGCTCTGGATCATGTGTTCGACGGCATTGCTGCCACCGCCGCCGACGCCGATCACCTTGATCTGGGTGCCGCGGTTGAACTCTTCGACCTCAATCATTTCGATGCTCATGGGAATACTCCTTGAATGCCTTGAACTTGTGAAAACCTGAAAAAAACGTGCGGACAACAGAACCGGGTGATCAGCCAGGCGGCGCATTGGCGCCGTGACTTCGTCGAACATGCGCCTCGCGGGGACTGCAATGGGTGTGGCGGCGGGGCCGCTGGAGCGTGCGCTGGTGTGTCATCAGAAATTCCCCACGAACCAGTCTTTGAGTCGCCCGAGGGCCGAGCCCACTGAGCCGGCTTTCTGGGCCACCTTGTGACCCCGCAAACGGGCCAGCCGGGCTTCTTCCAGGAGGCCCATGACGGTGGCCGCACGCGGCTGCGCCACCATGTCGCTGAGCACACCGGTGTATTTGGGCATGCCGCGCCGCACGGGCTTGAGGAAGATGTCCTCGCCCAGTTCGATCATCCCCGGCATCACGGCGCTGCCGCCGGTCAGCACGATGCCGCTGGACAGCAGCTCTTCGTGGCCCGACTCGCGGATCACCTGCTGCACCAGCGCAAAAATCTCTTCCACGCGCGGCTCGATCACGCCGGCCAGGGCCTGGCGACTGAGCAGACGCGGCCCTCGGTCGCCGAGGCCGGGCACTTCCACCTGCTGGTCCGGATCGGCCAGCAGCTGTTTGGCGCAACCGCTCTCCACCTTGATGTCCTCGGCGTCCTTGGTGGGGGTTCGCAAGGCCATGGCGATGTCATTGGTGATCAGGTCGCCGGCGATGGGGATCACCGCGGTGTGGCGGATCGCCCCCCCCGCGAAGATGGCCACGTCGGTGGTGCCGGCGCCGATGTCCACCAGCGCCACACCGAGTTCCTTTTCGTCGTCGGTGAGGATGGCCTGGCTGGCGGCCAGCGGGTTGAGCATGAGCTGATCCACTTCCAGGCCGCAGCGGCGCACGCACTTGATGATGTTCTCGGCCGCGCTCTGGGCGCCGGTGACGATGTGCACCTTGGCTTCCAGCCGGATGCCGCTCATGCCGATCGGCTCCTTGACTTCCTGACCGTCGATGATGAATTCCTGCGGTTCCACCAGCAGCAGGCGCTGGTCGGTGGAGATGTTGATGGCCTTCGCGGTTTCGATGACCCGGGCCACGTCGGCCGGCATCACTTCCTTGTCCTTGATGGCCACCATGCCGCTGGAGTTGATGCCGCGGATGTGGCTGCCGGTGATGCCGGTGTAGACGCGGGCGATGCGGCAGTCGGCCATGAGCTCGGCCTCTTTCAGCGCCTGCTGGATGCTCTGCACGGTGGCGTCGATGTTGACCACCACCCCGCGCTTGAGGCCGTTGCTGGGTGCCACGCCCAGCCCGGCGAGCTTGAGGGTGCCACCCGGCTGCACCTCGGCCACCACCGCCATGATCTTGGCGGTGCCGATGTCGAGGCCTACGACGATGTCTTTGTATTCCTTGGGCATGATGGGTGGTGTCGTCTATCGGGTCGTGGTGGTGGCCGGTCGGGCCGGTGGGGGTTCGGTCAGGGTGGTCACACCTCGCATGCGCAGGGCGTAACCGTTGGGGTAGCGCAGGTCAGCGGTTTCGATCTCGCGCTGGCCGTAGCGCAGCACCAGCGTGGGCAAGGTGCTGGCAAAGTGCTGGGCACGGGTCACGACGGTCTCGGGTTCACCGCGGCCAAGCTCAAGACGGGCGCCACCGTCCAGCACCGCTTTCCAGCTGCCACGGGCGTTGAGCTCTAGCCGGTCGAGTTCTTGCCCCATGCGTTCGAACACCGGGGCCAGGGCCAGATACAGGGCATACACCTGCGCGGCCCGATCCACCGGGCCGGCCAGCTCGCTCCAGCGGTCGGCCTGCAGGTCTTCCGGGTTGGCTTCGAACACTTCTCCATGCCGGTTGACGAGGCGGCCACTGCCGGTTTCGCCCCACCAGGCAACCGCTTCGTGTTCCTCCAGGGTGACACGCAGGCGGTTCGGAAACTCACGCTGCACCCGGGCCTGCCGCACCCAGGGAGCGGCCTCGAACAGGCGTTGCACCTCCTGGAGGTCCACCGTCAGGAAGGTTCCTTCCAACCGTGGCCCCAGATGCGCGCGCAGTGTGACGGCGCTCTGGTGCTCCACATCACCGACCACCGTGATCCCGGTCAGGGTCCAGGCCGGATGGCGCGCGACCCACCACGCCACTGTGCCGACCCCCATGACGAGCACCACCGCGAACAAGCCGTTCGCGGCCCAGCCCATCAGGCGGACGTCCAGGGGAATGGCGAGCGGCTTGGCCATGGTCAGCCCCTGCCTCCTGGAGGCAACGGGTTGTCGAGGGCTGCACTCGCCAGCACCCGCAGGCACAGCGACTCATAGTCCACGCCGACGGCACGGGCTGACATCGGGACCAGCGAGTGCCCCGTCATGCCGGGCGAGGTGTTGATTTCGAGCAGGTAGGGCCGGCGGGTGCGGGCGTCGATCATCACGTCCGCACGGGCCCAGCCCCGGCAGCCCAGGGTCTGGTAGGCCTTCAGTACCAGGGCCTGGATAGCGGCTTCTTCACCGGTCGGCAGGTCGCAGGGGACGATGTACTGGGTGTCGTCGGTGAAGTACTTGTGCTCGTAGTCGTAGTTGCCGCCGGGCGCGACGATGCGGATCACCGGCAACGCACGGGCTTGTGTCCCGGTGCCTAGCACCGGACAAGTGACTTCGTCGCCGCTGATGAACTGCTCGCACAACACCTCAGGGTCGTGCCGTGCTGCGAGTGCATAGGCCTCGGCGCACTGCGCCACATCGGTCACTTTGGTCAGGCCGATGGTGGAGCCTTCGCGCGCGGGTTTGACGATCATCGGTGCCCCCAATGCGGCAAAAGCGGCCTCGGTTTCTGCCGCACTGGCCACCTGCCGCCAGTCGGGCGTGGGCAGGCCTTCGGCGCGCCAGATGCGCTTGGTCATGACCTTGTCCATGGAGACGCTGGAGGCCAGCACACCCGGCCCGGTGTAGGGAATGCCCATCAATTCGAGGGCCCCTTGTACTGTGCCGTCTTCACCAAAGCGCCCATGCAGGGCAATGAAAGCCCGCTGGAAGCCTTCCCGCCGGAGTTCACCCAGGTCCCGTTCGGCGGGATCGAAGGCATGGGCATTCACACCCACACGCCGCAGGGCGTCCAGCACGCCGGTACCCGACATGAGGGACACCTCGCGCTCGGCGGAATGCCCCCCCATGAGCACGGCCACCTTGCCCAAGGCTTTCGGATCGATCGTTGTTGCTGCGCTCATGCGCTCACCTTCTTGTCTGCCCCGGCCGTCGCCAGAGCGATCACTTGACCCGCCACCGCACCGATGGAACCGGCTCCCATGCACAGGACCACGTCGCCGTCGCGGGCGTTGTCCACGATGGCCTGCGGCATGGTGGCGATGTCGTCCACAAATACAGGCTCCACCTTGCCTGCGACACGCAGCGCACGCGCCAGGGCACGACCGTCGGCCGCTACGATCGGCGCCTCGCCAGCGGCATAGACGTCGGACAGCAGCACCGCATCGGCCTGACCGATGACCTTGACGAAATCCTCGAAACAGTCGCGCGTGCGGGTGTAGCGGTGCGGCTGGAAGGCCAGCACCAGGCGTCGACCGGGGAAGGCTCCGCGTGCAGCGGACAACGTGGCGGCCATTTCAACCGGGTGGTGACCGTAATCGTCCACCACGGTGGCGGTGCCTCCCGTGGGCAGGGGTGCATCGCCGTAGCGCTGGAAACGCCGGCCCACCCCCTTGAAGTTCGCCAGGGCGTCGAGCACTGCGGCATCGGGCACGCCCAACTCCACGGCCACGGCAATGGCCGCCAGCGCGTTGAGCACGTTGTGGTGTCCTGGCAGGTTCAGCACCACCTCCAGATCGGGCAAGCTCACCCCGTTGCGACGCTGAACGCGGAAATGCATCTGGGCATCGACGGCACGGATGTCCAGTGCGCGCACCTGAGCGTCCTCGCTCACGCCGTAGGTGGTGATCGGCCGCTGGATATCGCCCAACAGGCTGCGGATGGTCGGATCGTCCACACACACGATGGCCGCCCCGTAAAACGGCATGTGATGCAGGAAATCCACGAACGCCTGCTTGAGCCGGCCAAAGTCGTGGCCGTAGGTGTCCATGTGGTCGGCGTCGATGTTGGTAACGACCGCCATGACCGGCAACAGGTTCAGGAACGAGGCATCGGACTCGTCGGCCTCGACCACGATGTATTCGCCCGAACCGAGCCGGGCATTGGCACCTGCGCTGTTGAGTCGACCGCCGATGACGAAGGTCGGGTCGAATTCGGCGGCGGCCAGCACGCTGGCCCCCAGGCTGGTGGTGGTGGTCTTGCCATGGGTGCCCGCAATGGCAATGCCTTTTTTCATGCGCATCAACTCGGCCAGCATGATGGCGCGTGGCACCACCGGCAGGAGCTTGGCGTGCGCGGCCACCACCTCGGGGTTGTCGGCCGTGACGGCGGTGGAGGTGACGATGCAGTCGGCTCCGTCGATGTGCGCGGCGTTGTGACCGATGTGGATGCGCGCTCCGAGTTGTTGCAGACGGCGGGTGGTGGCGCTGTCACCCAGGTCGCTGCCCGAGATGGCGTAGCCTTGGTTGAGCAGCACTTCGGCAATGCCGCTCATGCCGGCGCCGCCGATGCCGACGAAATGAATGTGACGGATTGCGTGTTTCATGCGTGGCCTCCCTGCGAGGCGTTGGAACATTTGGCAAGGGTGCGGCAGGCCTGCACCATGGCCTCCACCGCCTTGGTCTTGGCTTGCGCCCGGGCCTTTTCGGCTCGGGCTTGGAGGTCGCCTCGAGTCAGTGACTGAATCCACTCGGCCAAGTGCTGGGCCGACAGTTCGGGCTGCGGCACCAGCCAGGCGGCACCGGCGTCCACCAGGAAACGGGCGTTGTGGGTCTGATGGTCGTCCACGGCATGCGGGAATGGCACGAAGAGCGCGGCAGCCCCGACTGCGGCCAGTTCCGTCACGGTGCTGGCGCCAGCGCGGGCGATCACCACATCGGCGTCGGCAAAGGCCGCCGCCGTGTCCTGGATGAAGGGGGTCAGCGTGGCCTCGACCCCGGCCTGCGCGTAGGCCGCCTTCAGGGCCTCGATCTGCTTCTCACCGCTCTGGTGTGTGACGATCGGACGCTGCTCGGGCGGGATCAGCGCCAGCGCTTGCGGCACCGTGTCGTTCAGGGCCTTGGCACCGAGGCTGCCCCCCACCACCAGCACTTTCAGCGGACCGGAGCGACCGGCAAAGCGTTGCGCCGGTGGGGGTTGCTGGAGGAATTCGGCGCGCAAGGGGTTGCCGATCCACTCCCCCTTGGTCAATGCCTGGGGGTAGGCGGTGAACACCCGATCGGCGACCCCGGCCAACACCTTGTTGGCCATGCCGGCCACGGAGTTCTGTTCGTGCAGCACCAACGGCTTGCCCGCCAGCACCCCCATCATGCCGCCCGGGAAGGTGATGTAGCCGCCGAGACCCACCACCACGTCGGGCTTGACACGCCGCACCACGGCCAGACTCTGCCAGAAGGCACGCAACAGGCGCACCGGCAGCAGGGCCAGCGTGAGCACACCCTTGCCACGCACGCCGCCGAAGGCCACCGGCTCGAAGGCGAATCCTCGCGTGGGCACCAGGCGCTCTTCCATGCTGCCGGGCGCGCCCAGCCAGTGCACGCGCCAGCCTTCGGCGCGCAGCGCCTCGGCCACGGCCAGGCCGGGGAAAATGTGTCCACCGGTACCGCCGGCCATCACGAGCGCACAGAGGGATTTGCTCATACCCGGCCTCCGTGCATCAATTTGCGGTTCTCATGGTCGATGCGCAGCACCACGGCGATGGCCACGATGTTCATGAGAATCGCCGATCCGCCGTAGCTCATGAACGGCAGCGTCAGCCCCTTGGTGGGCAGGGCACCCAGGTTCACGCCGATGTTGATGAAAGCCTGGAAGCCAATCCACAGGCCGATGCCCTGAGCCACCAAGCCGGCAAACACCTGATCCAGCGCGATGGCCTGACGCCCGATCTGCATGATGCGGCGGACCATCCACATGAACAGAGCGATCAGGATCAGCACCCCCACCAGCCCGAACTCCTCGCCGATGACGGCCAGCAGGAAATCGGTGTGAGCTTCGGGAAGCCAATGCAGCTTCTCGACACTGCCGCCCAGCCCCACGCCGAACCACTCCCCCCGTCCGAACGCGATCAACGAGTGCGAGAGCTGGTAGCCCTTGCCCAGGGCATGCTCGGCGCTGAACGGGTCCAGGTAGGCGAACACCCGCTCGCGGCGCCAGGGTGAGCTCAGGATCAACAGGGCGAACACCGCCGTGAGCAGCGCAGCAAAGAGGAAGAACATGCGGGCATTGACTCCTCCCAGGAACAGGATGCCCATGGCGATCACGGCGATCACGATGAAGGCGCCCATGTCGGGCTGCATCAACAGCAGGAAACCGGCGAGACCGAGCGCCACCCCCATGGGCGCGACCGCCCGGAAGAAGCGCTCCTTGACCTCCATGCGGCGCACCATGTAGCCCGCCGCATACATGACCATCGCAAGCTTGGCAAGTTCGGACGGCTGGAAGTTCATCACGCCCAAGGGAATCCAGCGGCGGGCTCCGTTCACCCCTTTCCCGATGAAGGGAATGAGCACGATCACCAGCAACACCAACGCGCCGAAGAAGAGCCAGGGCGACCACTTTTCCCACCTACTCATAGGCACCTGGAAGGCCAGCAGGGCAGCCACGGCACCGATGCCGATGGCAATGGCGTGGCGGATCACGAAATGCTCGTGGCTGTAGTTGCGGAAACGCGGGTTGTCGGGCAGCGCGATGGACGCGGAATAGACCATCACCATGCCCCAGCACAGCAGGGCCACGATGACCCAGACCAGGGTCTGGTCGAACCCCATCTCGCGCACCACGGCCGTTCGGCCTCGCGCGTAATCGCGGCTGGACAGCCGCACCGGCAGATCGCCCACCCAGTCGCGCGCCGCGTCACCAGCGGCGCGGGCATTGCCCCACCAGCCGGCGAAACGGGAGAACGGATGGGTGAAACGCGGCTGGCTCATACCGGCGTCCCTTCCTCTTGCTGCAATTCGCGCACGGTCTCGACAAACACAGCCGCGCGGTGGGCATAGTCCCGGAACATGTCGAAGCTCGCACAGGCGGGGGAAAGCAGCACCGCGTCCCCAGGCTGGGCCTGTCGGGCGCACCAACGCACGGCCTCGGGCAGGCTGGCACAGTCGGACAGCGGCACGCCGGTCGGCGCGAGCACGGTGCGCAGGGCAGGCGCGTCGCGTCCGATGAGCGCGACCGCACGTGCATGCCGGGCCACGGCCGCAGCGAGGGGCTCGAAGTCCTGTCCCTTCCCTTCGCCGCCCAGGATCACCACCAGTTTCCGCTCGGCACCCAACCCATTGAGAGCCGCCAGCGTGGCACCGACGTTGGTGCCCTTGCTGTCGTCGATGTACTCCACTTCACCGACGATGCCCACCGGCTCGACCCGGTGTGGCTCGCCCCGGTACTCGCGCAGGCCGTGCAGCATGGGCGCCAACGGGGCGCCGGCCGCCGTGGCCAGGGCCAGCGCGGCCAGCGCGTTGCTGGCGTTGTGGCGACCACGGATGCGGAGGGCTTCCGCAGGCATCAGCCGTTGCAGGTAGGTTTCCTCTTCTTCGTTCGCGTGCCGCCCCTTGCGCTGCGTGTCATCCACCGGCAGGGCACGCACAAGCCAGGTCATGCCGTTGACGCTCTCCAGGCCCCAGTCGCCAGCACGCTGCGGGCATTCGGTGCCGAAGGTGACGCTGGGGCGTCCCGGCTCCGTGCGCGTGCGCTGGCCTTCTCGCACGGTCACGGGCTGGGGCTGGGGCTGCCAGCCTATGACCACCGGGTCGTCACGATTGAGCACCATCAGGCCCGATCGACCGAAGACCCGGCGCTTGGCCTCGGCGTAGGCCGCCATGCTGCCATGCCAGTCCAGGTGGTCCTGACTGAGGTTGAGCACGGTGGCGGCAGTGGGTTCGAAATCGTTCACCCCGTCGAGTTGGAAACTGGACAGTTCCAACACCCAGGCCTGGGGCAAGGCGTCGGTTTCCAACGCCTGGCGCAGTTCGTCGAGCAGGGTAGGGCCGATATTGCCGGCCACCGCCACCGACCAGCCCGCCTCGCGCAGCAGGTGGGCCGTCAGCGCGGTGGTCGTGGTCTTTCCGTTGGTGCCGGTGATGGCCAGCACGGCGGGCCGGTACGGCACGGCATCGGGGGCGGACTCTGCCGAAGGCTCGGCCAGCGCCCGCAAGGCCTGTGCAAAGAGATTCAGCTCGCCCACCACGGGCACGCCCACCGCGGCGGCAGCGGACTGCAATCCCTCCATCTGGGCCGGGGGAATGCCAGGGCTGCGGCACACCAGCGCCCAGGGGGCACTCGAGAACAAGGCGGCATCGAAACTGGCCTGCACCAGTCGCACTCCCGGCAGTTCGCTCGCCAGCACAGGCGCCTGGGGAGGCGCCTCGCGGGTATCGGCCACCGTCACGCGGGCACCGGCCAGCGCGCACCAGCGCGCCATGGCCAGACCGGAGGCACCCAGCCCCAGCACCAGCACGTGGCGATCGTTGAGCGACGGCAAGGCGTGTTTCATCGCAGTTTCAGGGTCGACAGGCCAATCAGGCACAACAACATGGTGATGATCCAGAAGCGCACGACCACTTGCGTTTCGCGCCAGCCGGACTTTTCGAAGTGGTGGTGCAACGGCGCCATCTTGAACAGACGCCTGCCTTCGCCGTAGCGGCGCTTGGTGTACTTGAACCAGGTGACCTGCAGCATCACGGACACGGCCGAGGCCACGAAGATGCCCCCCATGATGGCCAGCACGATCTCCTGCCTCACGATCACCGCGATGGTGCCCAGCGCCCCTCCCAGCGCCAGCGCCCCGACGTCGCCCATGAACACCTGGGCCGGGTAGGCGTTGAACCAGAGGAAAGCCAGCCCGGCACCGGCCATGGCGGCACAGAAAATGAGCACTTCACCCGTGCCTGGGATGTGCGGCAGCAGCAGGTAGCGCGCGAACACCGCGTTGCCTGTCACGTAGGCAAACACACCCAGCGCCGACCCCACCATGACCACCGGCATGATGGCCAGACCGTCCAGTCCGTCGGTGAGGTTGACCGCATTGCTGGACCCCACGATCACCAGGTACGTGAGCAGCACAAACCCAAACACGCCCAACGGGTAACTCACCTCCTTGAAGAAGGGCACCATCAGGCCTGCCTGGTCGGGCAGATCGATGCTGAAACCCGACCGCACCCACTCCAGGAACAATCGGAACACACGCTCGTTCGAGCCTTCGGAAATCGCGAACACCAGATAGAACGCCGCCAGCAGGCCGATGACGGACTGCCAGAAATACTTTTCTCGCGAACGCATGCCTTCCGGGTCCTTGTGGACCACCTTGCGCCAATCGTCCACCCAGCCGATCGCCCCGAAGCCGATCGTGACCACGAGCACGATCCACACGAACCGGTTGCTCCAGTCAAACCACAACAGCGTCGACAGCGTGATCGCGAACAGCACCAGCACCCCTCCCATGGTGGGCGTACCGCTTTTGCTGAGGTGCGTCTGCATGGCATAGCCTCGAATGGGCTGGCCGATCTTGAGTTCGGTGAGCCGGCGGATGAAGTACGGGCCCGCCGCCACACCCACCAGCAAGGCGGTCATCGCCGCCATGACGGCCCGAAACGTCAGGTACTGGAACACCCGCAGAAAACCGAATTCCGGGCCCAAGCCCTGCAGCCAGAGAGCCAGACTAGGCAGCATGCTGCGCTCCTTCCTGTGTCATGACGGAGGCGGTGGCGGCCTGCAAGGCCTGCACCAAGCGCTCCATGCGCATGAAGCGCGAACCCTTCACGAGCACGCTGCCCGCCGCCGGCAGGCGTGCAAGGGCGTCCGCGACGAGGGTGTCGAATCCGCTGTGATGACGCAGCCGCCCGGCACCCTCATTCGCCAACCCGGCTGCGGCCTGTGCCATCCACTCGCCGGTCACGAGCACATGCTCGATACCGCTCTTGAGGGCATGACGCAGTACCTCCTCGTGGAAAGCCAGGCCCTGGTTGCCCACCTCGCCCATGTCCCCGAGCGCCAGCACCCGGGGAGCCGGCAATTCGGCCAGCACATCGATGGCGGCCCGTACCGAATCCGGGTTCGCGTTGTAGCTGTCGTCCACCAGCGTGAGCGTGCGGCCATCGACCACGAGCGGCAGGGTCCGGGAACGCCCCGACACCGCCTCGAAGACCGACAAACCCCGGGCAATCGCTTCCAGCGTGACACCGGCGGCGAGTGCACATGCCGTGGCGGCCAGGGCGTTGCGCACGTTGTGCCGGCCCGCCACCCGCAAACGGGTCTCCAGCGACCCCCTTGGCGTGGCAATGACCATCGACCAGGCTCCATCAACCCAGTCGGCCTGGGCATGCACATCGGCCCCCTCGTCGACATACCCGAAAGTCAGCACGGGACGGCCGGCGCCCAGCTCCCGCCACAGGCCGGTGTAGGCATCCCCTGCCGGAAACACCGCCACGCCGTCGGCCGGCAGCGCGTCAAAGGCACTGGCGTTTTCCCGTGCCACCGCCTCCACCGACGCCATGAACTCCTGGTGCTCGCGTTGCGCGTTGTTGACCAGCACCACACTCGGCTGGGCCATGGCGGCCAAACCGGCAATTTCGCCCGGATGGTTCATGCCGAGTTCGACCACGGCCAGCCGATGCGACGGTCGCAGACGCAACAGGGTCAGAGGGACGCCGATGTCGTTGTTCAAATTGCCCTGGGTGGCCAGCGAGGCATCGCCCACCGCCGCTCGCAGGATGGCAGCGAGCATCTGGGTAACGGTGGTCTTGCCGTTGCTGCCCGTGACCGCCACCAAAGGCAGGTCGAACTGTCCGCGCCAGCGCGCCGCCAGTTCGCCCAGGGCACGCCGGGCGTCCTGCACCTCGACACCGCCCAGGCCGGCTTCACTCAACCCACGCTCGGCCACCGCACCTACCGCGCCAACGCTCTTGGCCTGAGCCAGGAATTCGTTCGCGTCGAAGCGCTCGCCTCGCAGGGCCACGAACAGGTCACCGGGACGCAGACTGCGCGTGTCGGTGTGCACCCGCTCCACGGGCGCCGACAGAGTGCCCACGACACGAGCACCGGTCAGCAACGGCAGCAGTTCGGCCAGAGTGTTCATGTGGCTCCTCCCTGCTGCGACTGCCAGCGGACCTGCAGCGCCTGTCGGCCCTGGACCACGTCAGAGAACGGACGCTTTTCGCCGGCCACCTCCTGGTAGTCCTCGTGTCCTTTACCGGCGAGCAGGATCACGTCTCGGGCATCGGCCATGCTGACGGCCGCCCGGATGGCTTCAGCACGGTCGGGCTCCACGATCGCGCGCACGGGCTCGGTCAACCCGGCCTGCATGTCGAGCAGGATCTGCAACGGGTCTTCGCTGCGGGGGTTGTCACTCGTCAGCACCAGCCGAGCCGCCTCGCGTTCAGCCGCGGCGGCCATCAGCGGGCGTTTGCTGCGGTCTCGGTCACCACCGCAACCGAACACGCACCACAGGCGACCTCCCCGATGCGATGCCAGAGGCTGCAGGGCACGCAGCGCTTTTTCGAGCGCATCGGGAGTGTGGGCATAGTCCACCAGCACCAACGGGAGTTCGGCCGGGCCATCGGTCCACGCGGCATGCATGCGCCCGGGCACAGCCGTCAGGGCGTGGCTGGCCTGAGCCGCGTCGGCCAGCAACACACCTCCCGATCGCAACACCGCCAATGCACACAGCAGATTGGACAGGTTGTAGTCGCCCACCACGCCCAGCGACATGGCCACGCGCTCACCTGAAGGCTGCTCCTCGACCACGAAGTGCAGGCCTGTGGCCGTCCAGGCGCGCTCAGCCACGCGCAAACGGGCACCACGATGCCCGGGCGCAGCCTCGTCCACGGACACCGTCCAGACCGTCAGGCCGGGCGCACGACCTGCGAGCTCTTCGGCGAGCGCCCGACCATGCGCGTCGTCCAGGTTCACGACGGCCACCTGCAGGCCAGACCAGTCGAACAGCGCGCGCTTGGCCGCCCAGTAGGCCTCCATGGTGCCGTGGTAGTCAAGATGGTCCTGGCTCAGGTTGGTGAACACCGCGGTGTGCAGATGCGTACCGTTCAAGCGGCCTTCCTCAATGCCAATGGAAGATGCCTCCATGACCACGGTCTGTCGGCCTTCGTCCGCAAAGCGCCCGAGCAGCGACTGCAGCGTCATCGGATCGGGCGTGGTGAACCCGGTGGGCGCCAATGCCTCGTTGGGCACACCGGCTCCGAGCGTCCCGATCAGGGCGGCCGAATCGCCCACCGCAGACAGCCACTGGGCACACCACCAGGCGGTGGACGTCTTGCCGTTGGTGCCGGTCACAGCAACGGTTCGAAGGCGCTGGGAGGGACGGTCACCAAACACCGCAGCAATCTCGCCAGCCAGAACCTTGAGGCTGGCAACGGCGGCAACGCGGTCGTCGGTGAAACCCCACAGCTCAGCCCCTTCGGCCTCGATCAGGCAGGCTGCCGCGCCGGCCCGGAAACTCGCATTCACGAAGCGTCGTCCATCCTGCCCGTTCCCTGGCCAGGCCACGAACGCATCGCCCGGCTGCAGTTGCCGACTGTCGCACACCAGGCGCCGGGCCTGGTGGTCCTTCAGCCATCCGGCTGCCTCGACGGCATGGGTCAGGTGCCTCATCAGAAGGGCTCCTCCACGACTTCAGCCACGATGTGGGGCCGCACACTCATGTCGGGCTGCACGCCCAGCACGCGCAGCGTCTGCTGAACGGTGGCACTGAACACCGGCGCGGCGACAACACCACCGAAATAGTGGCCATTGCTGGGCTCGTCAATCATCACGGCCACCACCACCCGGGGCGATTCGACCGGAGCGAGGCCCACGAAAAAGCTGCGGTAGCGGCGTGCCGCATAGCCCTTGCCTTCCTGTACCCGAGCGGTCCCAGTCTTGCCGCCCACCGAGTAACCGACGGTCTGCGCGCGTTGGGCGGTTCCGCCAGGGCCGGTCGCCATCTCCAGCATGCGGCGCACCGCCAGAGCGTTTCTCTCACCGAACACGGGCACGCCCTTGGCCTTCTCGTCACTGCGCAACAAGGTCACAGGGACCAGTTCACCATCACGCGCGAACACGGTATAAGACTGCGCCAGCTGAAACAGCGAGGTGGACAAGCCATAGCCGTAGCTCATGGTCGCCTGCTCCACCGGTCGCCATGACTTGTAGGCCCGCAGCCGCCCGCTGACCGCCCCAGGAAACGGCACCTGCGGCTTCTGTCCGAAACCCGCCTGCACATAGGTCTCCCACATGTCGCGCGCCGGCATCTGCATGGCGAGCCGCACCGTGCCCACGTTGCTGGATTTCTGGATCACCTCGTTGACCGTCAGTGGTCCGTAGTCCTTCACGTCGCTGATGGTGAATCCGCCCATGGTCATGCGCCCGGCATTGGTATCGATCACGGTTTCGGGCTTGGCCAGCCCTCGCTCCAGCGCCAGCGCAGCGATGAAGGGCTTGACCGTGGAGCCGGGCTCGAATGTGTCGGTCAGGGCGCGGTTGCGCAATTGCTCGCCACTGAGGTTGCGCCGCAGATTGGGGTTGTAGCTGGGGTAATTGGCCAAGGCCAACACTTCGCCGGTGACCGCGTCCAGCACCACGATGCTGCCTCCCTTGGCCTTGTGCTCGCGGACCGCGTCGCGCAAGCGCTCAAAGGCGAAGAACTGGATCTTGCTGTCGATGGAGAGCTGGATGTCCTGGCCATCCACCGGAGGAATGGCCTCACGCACGTCCTCGATCACACGCCCCAACCGGTCGCGGATCACCCGGCGAGAGCCCGGCCGCCCCGACAGTCGCTCGTTGAACGCCAGCTCGATTCCTTCCTGGCCCACGTCCTCCACGTTGGTGAACCCGACCACATGAGCGGCTGCCTCGCCTTCGGGGTACTGACGCTTGTATTCCTTGCGCAGGTGAACGCCGCGTATGCCCAGGTCGCGCACCTGCAACGCCACGGGCTCATCCACCTGCCGCCGCACCCACACGAAGGTGGGGTGTGTATCGAGCCGACGGTTCAGATCGGCGACGGACATGCCGAGCATCCGGGCCATCTCGGGCAGTTTGGGATGGCTGCGATCGATGTCCTCAGGAATCGCCCAGACGCTCTGGGCCACCACGCTGGTGGCCAGGATCAACCCATTGCGGTCCAGCACGCGCCCCCGGTTGGCCGGCAATTCCAACGTGCGGGCGAAACGCACTTCGCCCTGGCGCTGATAGAACTCGTTGCCGAACACCTGTACATAGGCGGCACGACCGGCCAGCCCCAGGAACGCCAACGCAAAACCCGCCACGATGAGCCTGCTGCGCCACACCGGCGTGGCGCTGGTCAGCAAGGGACTGGAGCCGTAGGCGATGCCGCGTTTCATGGCCTCCCCCCTGCAGCCGGCACAGGCCCGAGCAGACGCTGAACCTGCCCGGCGGTCGCCCCATCGGTGCCGGACTGGGCCGGCAGATGCACGTATTCGGTGATACCCGGGTGGGCGGGACGCATCTGCAACTGGCGAACGGCCAGTTGCTGCACGCGCGCGGGCGTGGCCTGCCCCCGCTTCTGCACCACCAGCTGCTCATGGTCGGCCGCCAGCCGGTCGGCCACCGAACGGGCGCGCTCCATGGCGACATAGAGCCGGCGCGACTCGTACTGCAGGTGGACAAGATAGAAAGCGCTGGCGAGTACCGCCAACAGCAACACGAGATTCAGGCGGGTCATGCCACGCCCTCCGCTGCGGCTGAGGTGCGGCAGGCCACGCGCATCACCGCGCTGCGCGCGCGCGGGTTCCCTGCCACCTCGTCATCCGAAGGCATCACCCGACTGACCTGCTCCAGGGCCATGGGGCGAGGCTCGGCAAACGGCGCACGGCGGTCGTACACCGCCTTCGAATGGCGCGCCATGAACTGCTTGGTGATGCGGTCTTCCAGAGAATGGAAACTGATCACCACCAGCCAGCCCCCCGGCCTGAGCACCTGCAGACTGGCGCTCAGCGCTTGTTGCAGCTCCTCAAGCTCGGCGTTGATGAAAATCCGAAGAGCCTGAAATGTGCGCGTTGCAGGGTCCTTGCCCGGCTCGCGGGTTTTGACCGCGCCAGCCACGACTTCGGCCAGCTCGGCGGTGGTTCGAACAGGGCCCCGTTCCTGTCGGCGACGATCAATCGCCTTTGCAATCTGTTGAGCAAACCGTTCTTCGCCGTATTCACGAATCACCTCCGCCATCTGGGAAATGTCGGCCTCGGCCAGCCACTCGGCCACGCTCATGCCCCGGGTGGGGTCCATGCGCATGTCCAGCGGCCCGTCGTGCCGGAAGGAAAAGCCCCGGGTGGGGTCGTCGATCTGGGGCGAGCTCACCCCAAGGTCCATGAGGATGCCGTCGGCGCTGCCAGGCATGAGTTCACCGAGCGCCCTGAAACCCTCGTGCCGCACGCTCAGTCGCGAATCGGACGCGGCCACTTCGCGCGCCACCGCCACCGCCTGCGGGTCCTTGTCGAACACCGTCAATCGACCCGACGCCGACAGCCGCGACAGGATGAGACGGGAATGCCCCCCGCGACCGAACGTCGCGTCGATGTAGTGGCCGTCTGGTTGGATGTGAAGGGCATCGACCGCTTCGTTCAACAAGACGGTGCAATGTGTGTAGGACGCTTGCACCGCCGGGCCTCAGAAAGAAAAGTCCTTGAGGGCGTCTGGCAGCTCGCCCTGCATGGCCTCGGCCTCCTGGGCCGCATAAGCCTCTGCATCCCAGAGCTCGAAGTGGTTGCCCATGCCCAGCAACACGGCCTCCTTGGTGAGCCCGGCGGCCGCACGCAACTCGGGCGAGATGAGCACACGACCGTTGGCATCCATCTCGCAGTCCATGGCGTTGCCCAGGAAGATGCGCTTCCACCACTGGGCCGACATGGGCAGGGCCGCGATGCGCTCACGGAATTTCTCCCACTCGTTGCGAGGAAACACCATGAGACAACCGTGCGGGTGCTTGGTGACGGTGAGCTGGCCTCCCGCCGTGGCGCTCAGGACGTCGCGGTGCCGGGTCGGCACAGAGAGCCGACCCTTGGCATCGAGACTGAGAGAGGAGGCACCTTGGAACACGGTTGTCAGGCCTTAAAACCCACTTTTCACCACTTAATGACACTTTTTTCCACTGTATCACCAAAATGGGCGCCTGAACACCATCGGACCGGTTTTTTTCAAATGAAATCAAAGACTTAGAACCGAAATCAAAGACACCATGACACCAAAAATCCCCAATAAATAAGGACTTAGGGGTCAATATGGAAGTGATTTCTAAGCTTGGTGCGAGCCCCGCCCCCTTGCGGAAGCGCCCCCCTACACCTCAAGGGGCGATGGGGTCGTCCAGCGAAGGGGATTCGCCGTCCAGGGGGGCCGGAGGCGATAGCTCTCGGCTCAGTGCGCGGTTCATTTTCGCGAAGAGCTTGAGCTTTCGGGTGGCATCGCGCAGGTGGTCGGCCATGCGTTTGGACATGGCCAGCAACAGGCGCACCCCCACCCGGGGGTCCTCATGGATGAGTTGAATGAACGCCTCGCGGCTCAGTTCGGCCGCCAGGATGTCGGTGTTGGCCACACAACTGGCCGAGCGGGGAGCGCCGTCAAGCAGCCCCAGTTCGCCAATGAGGCTGCCCGGCCCCATCAGACGCACCACCAGGTCCTCGTCCCCTTGCCCCATGTCGGTGTTCTCGACGGTGAGGTCACCTTCCAGGATCAGCAGCATGTGGTCACTGCCCTCGACCTCGCCCTCTCGCACGAACACCGTTCCCGCCTCGATAAAACGGGGACGCATGCAACGCACCACCCGCTGCGCGTCGTCCAGACTCAACTCTTCAAGCGCAGAGGGGGTGATCAGGAGCTGGGCAGCCAACTCCTGCAGATCGTGCAGGTCGTTCGTCAAAGGGTCCCCGGATATTTGTTAAAAGTATAACCAACACCACCCAACCACAAGCCACCCTCAGCGGGGATCTGCCGACAGCGCCACCAGGGAATACAGGGGCGCGCCAGACCAGGGCAGGCACAGTGTTTCGGCGGCCCAGCCCATCCAGCCGTAGCATTCGGAAACACTGCGCGACTCGGCAACGCTCAGACGCGGGTGGATATCCAGAAGTTCGCCCGTCTGCCGCAACCCCCAGCGAAACTCGGCGCCCGTGGGGCCCACGCTGACACTGTGCCGTGCCTGCCCCACCCCCAAGTGAGAGATGGCATCCAGCACAAAGACCGACCCTGCCGGGGCACGCTGCGCAAACTCGGCCAGGATGTCGCGCACCTGTGCAGGCGGCAGGTACATCAGCACGCCTTCACAGACGAGGAACAGCGGCGCCACTGCATCGAAAGCCGGCAGATGCAGCGTATCCCACCAACCGGCACGAGACAGATCGACCGTGGCATTCACACGCCGATCCCGCGCGGGCGGCAGCAAGGCATCTCGCAACGCACAGACCTCGGGCAGATCGGCATCGATCCAGCGGTTCACACCTGTGTCCAGCCACTGGAAGTAGTGGGACAGGCCGCACCCGAGGGCAACTCCGGTGGCCTCCGGATGGCGCCGGAAGAACGCTTCGGCCCACGCCATGATCACGCGCGTGCGCCAGAGCACATTAAGGACGGCAACCCGATCCCGCAACAGGGGAGCACAGTCGACCTCCAGGCAGTCGAGCAGATGGCGGGCCTGGGTGTCATGGCAGTCCAGCCAGGGATACAGCCGGGCACCGTGGGCCCGGGCGGCCAGCGGAATCAACAGGGTGCTGGGAACGGCTTGCAACCGGGCCTGCCGCACCCGACAGTCGGGCAAGGCTTCACCGGGCGGACAGTGGGTCCGGCCACAGGATCTGATCGAAATCGCCATCATGCCCTCCGCTCGACTGGCCGTCGGGGGCAAAGGTTCCTTGCCCGGTGCCCCTCACTGCCGCCTCAACGCTATCACGCGACAGGTACGGGTGGCAAGGGGGCAACCGTTGCGGACCAAGAGGTCCCACCACGCCTCAGAGGATGTAGCGCGACAGGTCCTCGTTCTGGCTCAGCGCCGACAGACGGGCATCGACATAGGCAGCATCCACCGTCACCGTCTGGCCGCTGAGTTTCACGGCATCGAAGCTCACTTCGTCCAGCAGGTGCTCCATCACCGTGGAGAGGCGACGCGCACCGATGTTCTCGGTGCGTTCGTTCACATCGAATGCGATCTGCGCCAGGCGGGTGATGCCGTCGGGCATGAACGTGACGGTCACGCCTTCGGTCGCCAGCAGCGCCTGGTACTGGCGCACCAGGCTGGCGTGCGTCTGGGTCAGGATGGCTTCGAAATCGGCCACCGAGAGCGACTGCAGCTCCACGCGAATCGGGAAACGGCCCTGCAGTTCGGGAATCAGGTCGCTGGGCTTGCTCAGATGAAAGGCCCCGCTGGCAATGAAGAGGATGTGGTCGGTCTTGATGGCACCGTACTTGGTGGACACGGTGGTGCCTTCCACCAGCGGCAGCAGGTCGCGTTGGACGCCCTGGCGCGACACCTCGCCGGTGCTCTGCCCTTCGCTGCGGCTGGTCACCTTGTCGATCTCGTCGATGAAGACGATGCCGTTCTGCTCGGCGTTGTGGATGGCCTGCAGCTTGATCTCTTCCTCGTTGACGAGCTTGGCGGCCTCTTCGTCGATCAGCAGCTGGCGTGCCTCCGCGATCCTGAGCTTGCGCGTCTTGCGCTTCGCACCCCCCAGCTGCGAGAACATGCCGCGCAGCTGTTCGGCCATCTCTTCCATGCCAGGCGGTGTCATGACCTCCAGCTGGGGCTGCATGGCCGAGACCTCGATCTCGATCTCCTTGTCGTCCAGTTGGCCTTCGCGCAGCTTCTTGCGGAACACCTGGCGGGCGGTGCTGTCGCCACGGTCCACCTCACCGTCGCCCAGGCGGGGTGGCGGAATCAGCGCATCCAGGATGCGGTCTTCGGCGGCGTCTTCGGCGCGGGTGCGCACCTTGGCGGCGGCCTGCTCGCGTGTCTGCTTCACCGCCATGTCCACCAGGTCACGGACGATGCTGTCCACGTCCTTGCCGACGTAGCCGACTTCGGTGAACTTGGTCGCCTCGACCTTGATGAAAGGAGCGTTGGCCAGCCTGGCCAGACGACGCGCGATCTCGGTCTTGCCCACGCCGGTGGGACCGATCATCAGGATGTTCTTGGGCGTGATTTCGGGGCGCAGCTTGTCGTCCACCTGCTGGCGGCGCCAGCGGTTGCGCAGGGCAATCGCGACGGCGCGCTTGGCCTGGTTCTGGCCGATGATGTGGGCGTCGAGCTCGGAGACGATTTCCTGGGGGGTCATGGCAGACGACATGGCTTACAGGACCTCGATGGTGTGGTTCATGTTGGTGTAAATGCACAATTCGCCCGCGATGGCGAGGGATTGGCGCACGACAGCCTCGGCATCCAGCTCGGTGTGGTCCACCAGGGCCTTGGCAGCGGCCTGCGCGTAGGCACCACCCGAACCGATGGCCACGATGCCATGCTCGGGTTCCAGCACGTCGCCGTTGCCGGTGATGATCAGGCTGGCGGTCTTGTCGGCCACGGCCAGCATGGCCTCCAGGCGGCGCAGCACGCGGTCGGTGCGCCAATCCTTGGTGAGCTCGATGGCGGCCCGCACCAGATGGCCCTGGTGCTTTTCCAGCTTGGCTTCGAAACGTTCGAAGAGGGTGAAGGCGTCGGCCGTGGCACCGGCAAACCCGGCCAGCACCTGCCCATGATAGAGCTTGCGCACCTTGCGTGCCGTGCCCTTGACCACGATGTTGCCCAGCGTGACCTGGCCGTCGCCACCGATGGCGACCTGCACCCCCTGCGGCGTGACGCGGCGCACGCACACGATGGTGGTGCCGTAAAAGAGGGAAGAATCCTTGTGTTCCATGTTCAGTATTGTCGCAGGCGCACGCTGACCGCCTCGTCAATACCCACCACATGAAAGAACGCCGCCAACAGGCGGCTGACGCCCCGAAGCTCCACCTGCACGCCACGCGTCATGCAGGCCATGAGCCACTGCATCAGGGTGCCGGCGGCCGCGAAGTCCAGGCGATCCAGCCACTGGCAATCCACCGCGAACACCTTGTCGGGCGCGTGCCCCTCCAGCGCAGCGTCCAGGGCAGCCAGGGCCTCGGGCATGTCGCCCTGCAGGGTGCCGGCCAGCTGCGCGGCCGTGCCGGAAACGGCCGGCAGGGTGGTCGGCCACTCGGAGGACACCTGTGTGGGCGCCGAGGGAAACAGCGTTTCGCTGCCCGGCATCGTGGTGGCCATGGCGGGCCATTCGTGCACGTCGAGTCCGGCCAGCTGTGTACTCAACGGCTGGATCGGCTCCCCGGCTTCCACAGCGGCATCTGCAGCAGGACCGGCGAGCAGGCTGGGCAGGCTGTCCACCGCCTCGAAGCCACAGGCTGGCTCTTCCCATTCGGGTGGCAAGACCCCATAGGTGACGCAGTAATCCAGCGCGGCGAGGTCGAATTCGTCGCGTCGACGCATCAGCCGCAGCAGGGCCAGGCGCAAGAGCCACCAGACCGCGTCGTTTTCCCGCCGGCCCGACGGTGTGCTGGCCTTCAGGCGACGACGCAGCACGGCTGCCCCCAGGAAACGCAACTCGATCGGGCGCCCCAGCCAGCCATCGACCGCTCTCGAAAGGGCCTGGGCCGCCGGCAGGTCGGCGGACAGGAGTTCCGTCCAGTCGATCCACTTGACCGTCCCGGGCTCGGCGATGACGCGCTCCAGCCCAGCCACCGCAGCCTCGTCCAGGAACAGCGGACAGGACCAGCACCCGTCTCCGCCCTGGCCCTTCAAGACGGGCTCGGGTGCGGGCCTCTCGGAGGCCGGCATGGCCGTGGGCCAACGCGGCACCGGCACCCCGAAACGTTCGGCGAACTCGGCTGCGAACTCTTCGAACGCCTCGAAATCGCGGCGGGCATGGAACAGGTCCAGCAACGCCAGCCCCGCCACACGGGCGGTGAGCGATCGTATTTCCTGGACCATGAGCGCCCGCAAGCCCTGCTCGGCGCGGGCCATCTCGCCGTTGGCGAAAAAGACCGCCGCCTCTGCGATGGTCGGATGGGCCAGCGCGCCCATGAGATCGGCGCCGGGAGCGTTCGGATCACTGGCCACCACGTCTATGGGAATGACGCCGGGGTCGTCGGACTCGACCCGGGCACCCAGATGTGCAGGCTGTGTCAGCCCCCCTTCCAGACGAGCCGGGATGGTGGTGCCACTGCCGATATGCAGGCCAGTCGCCTCGCCTTCCTGACGCCGCCGCAACCAGTTCTGGGACATCTGCTGTTCGATGCGGGCGATCTGCTCAATGGTCCGACTCTTGTCGGCATCGCCAGCCGAGGCCTGCTGGAAGGAGGAAGGCAGGACCGAGACACCCTGGCCGCCGGAACCCGGCCCACTGGACCGAGGCGTCGATGGCGACTGACGCCGGACCTGCATGACCGTGCGCAGGTGGTTCAGTTCGTTGTGGCGAACCTTGTCGTTGCGACGCTTGCGCAGGATCGCCGCCTTCAGCGCCTCACGCTCCTCGTTGACGCCCTGGGCTCGCTGGTCGAGTTCACCCCAATCCACCGTCGGATGACGCACGAAGCGCGCCAGCTTGGACAGCAGTCCGGTGGAACCCGTTTCTCCTTTGTCCATGGCGATTCGGCCCGGTGCGACTGACATCGCGCCCAGGCCTGACCTCGTCTCAGTCGCCGAACAGCTTCTGCTTGAGCTCGCGACGCTGCTGCGCCTCGATGGACAGGCTGGCCGTCGGCCGGGCCAGCAGCCGGCCCACGCCAATGGGTTCGCCGGTTTCGTCGCAGTAACCGTAGTCACCCGAGTCGATGCGAGCGATGGACTGCTCGATCTTCTTGAGCAGCTTGCGCTCGCGGTCACGGGTGCGCAGTTCGAGCGCATGCTCCTCTTCGATGGTGGCTCGGTCGGCCGGATCGGGCACCACGACGGTTTCCTCGCGCAGGTGTTCGGTGGTCTCACCCGCGTTGATGAGGATGTCGCGCTTGAGTTGCTCCAGCTTGCGCCGGAAATAAGACAGCTGCACCTCGTTCATGTACTCGCTGTCGGGCATGGCCAGGACGTCGGCGTCCGTCAACTGGTCCACCGGCTTGGCTTTCCAGTTGTTGGAGAGCTTGGGGTCCTTCTTGATGGGGGCGGGTGAGATCGGTGTCATGTCACGCTCTTTGGACGGGGTGAAGGTGGCCTTGGCCGCGTCTGGGTGGTGGGAAGGAGCGACGGCCTGACTCATCTGCGCCTGCATGGCGGCGCGCTCGGCACGCTTGTTGACGGCCGCGACCTTCACCTCGCTGCCGGCCCGCAGTGCGGACGTCTTGACCGGGGCAGCCTGCGCGTCAGCCGCCTTGCTGGAACGGGCTGCGCTCTTGCCAGCGGCCGCGCGCTGGGTCGCGGGGGGCGACTTGGCTGTGTCTTTCACGACAGTACTCCTCTCTGAGGCCGCCGAAGCAGCCGTGATGGATCCCGCGAGACCCATCTTGCTTGAAGTTGTCGTGGGTTGCAAGGGGGCGAAGGATCCGGACGCGGCCGATTGTACGTCCTGCCGGCCCCGGGTTCAGGCGAGCGACTGTTCCAGCCCCTGGACCAGGATGTCGCGCGGCAGATCGATGCCGATGAACACCATCTTGCTCTGCCGCACCTCGTCGGACTTCCACTCGGGCCCCAGATCGGAGCCCATGAGCTGGTGCACCCCCTGGAAGATGACCTTGCGGTCGGTGCCTTTCATGTGCAGCACGCCCTTGTAACGCAACAGCTTCGGACCATAAACCTGCACGATGGCGCCCAGGAAGTCTTCCAGCTTGAGCGGATCAAAGGGCCGATCCGCCCGGTAGACGAAGCTCTTGACATCGTCGTCGTGATGGTGATGGTGCCCGTGGGCATGCTTGTGCGACGGGTGGTCGCAGTGCTCACCATGGTCGTGGTCATGGGAGTGATGGCCCTCGTGCGCACAGTGGCCATGATCATGGTCGCAGTGGCTGTGGTCGTGATGATCGTGATGATCGTGATCGTGCCCATGTTCATCGGCCTTGAGAAAGTCCGGGTCGATGTCGAGCTTGGCGTTCAGGTTGAAGCCACGCAGATCGAGCACCTGGTTCAAGGGCACCGCACCGAAATGCGCGGTCTCGACCGGCGCGCGCGGGTTCATGTGCTTGAGCCGGTGCATGAGGGCGTCCAGCTCGCTGGTGTCGATCAGGTCGGCCTTGCTGATGAAGATCTGGTCCGCAAACCCCACCTGGCGCTGCGCCTCCACGCGGTGGTCCAGCTGCTGCATCGCGTGCTTGGCGTCCACCAGGGTGATGATCGAGTCCAGCAGGAAACTCTCGGCCACCTCATCGTCCATGAAGAAGGTCTGCGCCACCGGGCCAGGGTCGGCCAGGCCGGTGGTCTCGATGACCACGCGCTCGAAGTCGAGCACTCCCTTGCGCTTCTTGGCGGCCAGCGTGGCCAGTGTGCTGCGCAGGTCCTCGCGGATGGTGCAGCAGATGCAGCCGTTGCTCATCTGGATGATCTGCTCCTCGGTGTCGGCCACGAGGATGTCGTTGTCGATGTTCTCCTCGCCGAATTCGTTCTCGATGACGGCGATCTTCTGGCCATGGGCCTCGCTGAGGACGCGTTTGAGCAGCGTGGTCTTGCCGGAACCCAGGAAGCCGGTAAGGATGGTGGCGGGAATCAGGGCCATGATGAATGGGAAAAAAAGGACAGTGTAGTGTGGCTGTCAAGGGCCTGTTTCAGCCACGCCGCACCACCACCAGGCCCTTGAGGTATTCGCCTTCGGGGAAGGCCAGCCCCACTGGGTGGTCGGGAGCGCCGCCCTGGCGCTGCACGATGGCCGCGTCCACCCCGGCGTCGAGCGCCGCACCGGCCACGATCTTCTGGAACAGCTCCACCCCGATGCCACCGGAACAGGAATAGGTGAACAACACCCCGCCCGGACGCAGCAGCTTGAGTCCGAGGCGGTTCAGGTCCTTGTAGGCGCGCGCGGCGCGCTCGGCGTGGGCCACGGTGGGCGCCAGCTTGGGCGGGTCGAGCACGATGGCATCGAACGTTCGGCCCTCGGCCAGAAAACGGCGCAGGCTGGCATTGACGTCGGCATCCAGAAAGGTGCAGCACGACAGGTCGAACCCGTTGAGGGCCACGTTGGCCCGGGCCTGCTCCAGTGCCGGACCGGAGGAATCGATGGAGGTCACGTGGCGGGCCCCGCCGGCCAGCGCGGCCACGGTGAACCCACCGGTATAGCTGAAACCGTTCAGCACCTCGCCCAGGCGCAGGCGACGCACCCAGTCGGCGCAGTCGCGACGGCTGTCGCGCTGGTCGAGGTAGTAGCCGGTCTTGTGTCCCAGGGCCACGTCCAGCCCCAGCCGCCAGCCGTGTTCCTGTATCGTCAGCGCCGTCTCGCCACCGCCGCGCAGCCAGCCGGTGACCTCTGGCAAACCCTCCAGCGCGCGGGCGCTCGCATCCGAGCGTTCGTACAGGCGCTGCAGGCCCGTGATTTCCAGCAAGGCATCGGCCAGTACCGACTTCCAGCGCTCAGGGCCACAACTGGTGAACTGGGCCACCAGCGTATCGCCGTATCGGTCCACCACCAGGCCCGGCAGGCCGTCGGACTCGCCGTGCACCAGCCGCACGCCATCACTGGGCAAGCCCCAGGTCGAACGAAGGGTGATGGCCTGGCGCAAGCGATCGCGAAAGAAGGCCGCATCGATACGCTGGGCCGGGTCGAAGCTCCAGACCCGCACGCGGATGCGCGAAGAAGGCGAATGCGCGCCCCAGGCGAGAAAGGAGCCGTCGTGGCTCTCGACACGAACGGTCTCGCCCGAATCGGCCCCGCCCTTGGCAATGGCGCCGTCGAACACCCAGGGGTGGCGCCGCAGCAGGGACTTTTCCTTGCCGGGCTTGAGTCGGATGGTTTTCATGGGGCGCTATTGTGACGGCGCGCCCCACATGCACACATCCTCAGGGGCGCAGGTACACAAAACCCTCTTTGGCCTGCAACCGGGCGACCTCCGCCACCCCGGACGGCACGATCTTCGCTTCCATCGCCATCTTCGCCGGATCGAGCTTGCGACCGACCAGGGTGTTGTTGCAAACGAAGAACTGCACCCCCTTGGACGACAGGTCTGCGATGGCGCCTGCGAAAGGCTGGTCGGCCTGATTGGCGGCCCCCTCGATCAGGAAGTCGATCCCCAGCCCATGGGTGACCACCACGATCTTGGCCGTGGGATCCGCCGCCAGGTGATTGCGGATGTTGTTCAACCCCCGTGTGGCCTGCGGTATGCCCTCGCTCATGTGATAGACCACCTTCACCGGTTCGGTGGCGTGCACCGAAGCGCTGAACATGACGCTCAGCAAAAGGGCCTTCAGGGCAACGATCCAGGTTTTCATGGGAGGCTCCTCGGTTTTCATTGATGACGGGGTTGACATTCTGATGCCCGGCCACGATTCAATCGGCCCAAGACACCATGCTCGGTAGGGTTATTTGCCTGTGCGGCGGGCCCGGGGGTGCGCCGTTTCGTACACGCGGCTGAGGTGCTGGAAGTCGAGCCGGGTGTAGACCTGTGTCGTGCCGATGTTGGCATGGCCCAGCAGCTCCTGCACGGCACGCAGGTCGGCACTGGACTGCAACAGGTGAGAGGCGAAACTGTGCCGCAGCATGTGGGGATGCACCCGGGTCGCCAGCCCTGCCCGGAGCGCCCAACCCTTCAGGCGCTGGCGCGCCACCTGGGGCGTGAGGCGTCCCCCTCGAGCCCCCAGAAAGAGTGCATCAGGCTCGTGCGGGGCTGCCTGCTCACGCACCGCCAGCCAGGCCGAAAGAGCGTCTGCCGCAGCTTTGCCCAACGGCACCGTGCGCCACTTGCTGCCTTTGCCCAGCACATGCACCTCGCCCCCATCATGGTCCACCCAGCCCCTGGCCTGGGCACTGTGCCGCAGGTCCAGGCCCAGCAACTCGGCAATCCGCAAGCCGCAACCGTAGAGCATTTCGACGATGCAACGGTCCTGCACCGCCTGCCAGGCTGCCTCGTCCGACGGTGTCGGCCCGTGCTCGGCCAGCCGCAGCGCCTCCTCCACCGACAGCGCCTTGGGCAACGGCTTGGAAGCCTTGGGCGCCCGAACGCCCTGCACCGGATGCTGGTCGATCAGGCCCTGACGCCCTTGCCAGGTGTAGAACCCGCGCCAGCAGGAGAGGATGAGCGCCACGCTGCGTGGATGCTGGCCCGCCGCGCGCAACTCCGCCGCCCAGCGCCGCACATGGGCCTCCCGAACCCTGGACCAAGACAGCCCGGCCTCCCGACAGCGCCGATGGAGGGTGTCGAGATGCCGCGCATAGAGCGCCTGGGTACGCGCCGCGAGCCGTTTCTCGACCCGAACATGCTCCAGATAGCGGGCGATCAGCGTCTCGTCGGGGAGGTCGCTCACGGCCATCGCCTTGCAGGCCGCCTCAGGGCAGCAGACGCGACAGCGCCGCAGCGGTCAGCTCGGCGATGCGTTGCAGGAAATCGGTGCCCATCTGGGCGTGGAAGCGCCGGGGATCGTCCGAGGCCAGCACGAGCAGGCCGAAGGCCGGTTCTTCGGCTGCGGGGCGCAAAGGCATCAGTGCCAGGGAAGCGGCTGCTTCCGGCGAGGCCAGCCAGCTGGCCGCTTCCAGGCCGGGGTTGGGGCCGCAATAGGGCTGGGCGAGCGACTGGGCAAAGGCCTGCGCATCGGCGCTCACCCCTTGGGCAAACGACGCCTCCGCCCAGTCCGGGTGCAGGCCCCACAGGCGCAGCGCCACCTGCGGCAGATCGAATTCGTCGCGCAGGCCATCCATGACTGCCTGGGGCAATTCCGCCGGATCTCGCACCATGAACAACCCTCGGGTCCAGCGGTGCAGGTGGTCCGCGATCACCACGTTCTCCTGGCCATGGCGAATCATCTCGGCCGCTTTGAGTTCCAGGTGGCGGATCTTCTCGCGCATCATCTCGGCCTGCCGCTCCTGCAGGCTCACGGCGCGCTGGCCGTGCGGGCTGGTGAGCTGCACGCTGGCCAGCACTTCGGCATGGCGCTCGAAGAAGCCCGGCGTGTTGACCAGGAACTGGGCGATGTCGTCTTCGGTGATGGGGGGCACGGCGCTGTGGGTATCCAAGGGGCACTCCGGGGTCTGGGAAAGTCAGGTCAGGTCGGGCACGTCGATGACGCCCTCGAACACGGGTTCGGCCGGGCCGGTCATATGGACCGGGGCCTGCAGGCCCTGCGAGGCGGCCCAGGCAATGGTGAGGGTACCGCCGGGCAGGTGCACATCCACCCGCTCGTCCAACCAGCCATGGCGGATGCCGGCCACCACGGCCGCACAGGCGCCGGTGCCGCAGGCGAGCGTCTCGCCCACGCCGCGTTCGAACACGCGCAGCCGTGCGTTGCGGCGATCCAGCACCTGCAGGAAACCGGCGTTGACTCGGCGGGGGAAACTGGCGTGGTGCTCGATCAGCGGGCCCCAGTCGGCGACCGGGGCAGCCGCCACATCATCGACCCGCCACACGGCATGCGGATTGCCCATCGACAGCACCGACACCGGCACCTCGGCGGTGCCGCCCATCCAGGCCAGCGGCAGGGGCCAGACTTCCCAGCCCCCGGCAAAGCGGGGCGAAAGGCCTTGGGGCTCGAACGGGATTCGGGGCAACTCGAACACGGGAGGGCCCATGTCCACCGTGACACGGCCGTCGTCGTCGAGCCGCAGCGTCATTTCGCCACCATGCACCTGAACCCGGACCTGACGCTGATCGGCCAGACCGTGGTCATGGACGAAGCGCACAAAGCAACGCGCGCCATTGCCGCAGTTCTCCACCTCGCCACCGTCGGCGTTGTGGATCACGTAGGCGAAATCGACCCCGGCATGGGGCGCCGGACGCACGCTGAGGATCTGGTCGGCGCCCACACCGAAATGCCGGTCGGCCAGAAAGCGGTACTGCGCAGGCGTCAGGCCGTAGGCGCGCTGCGTTTCGTCGAGCACAACGAAATCGTTGCCGGCGCCCTGCATTTTCGTGAATGGAATCCGCATGGCGCCATTATCGGGCAGGCCGCAGCGGACTCAGCGGGCGGGCTCGGCCATGAAGATCTCGACACGGCGGTTGCGGGCGCGGCCTTCGGCGGTGTCGTTGCTGGCCACGGGCTCGCGCGCGCCACGTCCGTCGATGGCCATGGACGACAAGGGCACCCCGCGCGCTGCGAGGTAGTCGCGCACGCTGGCGGCCCGGTTCACCGACAGGGGGTTGTTGATCGCGTCGGTGCCGGTGCTGTCGGTGTGGCCGATGATTCGCACGCGGGCCTCCGGGTTGCGCACCATGCCCTGGGCAAAGGTGTCGAGAATGGGGCGGAAATTGGGCTGGATGTCGGCACGGCCGACTGCGAACGACACATCGCTCGGGATGTTGAGCTTGAGCTGGTTGTCGGCTGTCTGCGTCACCTCCACACCAGTGCCGCGTGTGCTCTCTTCCATCTGGCGCTTCTGTTCTTCCATGCGGGTGGACCAGATGTGTCCTCCCACCGCGCCCACGCCGGCACCGATGGCGGCGCCTCGGACCGCACCTCTGCTGCCGTCGGTGACGGCGCCGAGCACCGCCCCCGTGGCAGCGCCGATGGCCGCGCCCCGCGTCGTGCCTCGCTGCTGTTCCTCGGACATGTTGGCGCAGCCCGCTGCGCCCAGTACCACCACCGCCACGGCGGCCCACAGTGCATTGCGCATGCTCTTCTCCTGGCTGTATGCGATGGGGGAATTATCCCGGTCTGGGCGGCCCATGGACAGCCCCGAGCCCGCCTCGTTACAGACGATTACCATTGTCACCAAACCCCGCATCCCTCCAGGAGACACCGTCCCATGCCCCGCGCCTCGCAACTGCTGCACCCGCCCCACGCTCCAGCCCCTTTGCGCCCTGCCGCCACCGTGCTCCTGCTGCGCGACACGCCCGAAGGCCCGGAGGTGCTCATGACGCGCCGAGCCGCCCACGCCAGCTTTGCCCCTGGCGCCTACGTGTTTCCAGGCGGCGCGATCGATGCCGCAGACGCGCAGGGTCATGTGCTGGCTGACCACCGGACCGGCCAGCAGGGAACACCGCTGACGCAGACGATTGCCGCCATCCGCGAAAGCTTCGAGGAGCTGGGCGTTCTGCTGGCCCGGCACGCCGACGGCCGCTGGGTCAACGCGGCCGATCTGGCGACGCTGCAACGGCACGAGCCCTTGCTGCCGCAGTGCCAGGCCAGGGGATGGCGACTGGCCGCCGATCAGGTGTACCTGCTGGCCCGCTGGATCACCGACCGCGATCTGCCCCGGCGCTTCGACGTCCCCTTCCTGGTGGCCCGCATGCCCGAGGACCAGACGCCGGTGGCCGACGACCGGGAACAGTTCGAGCCGGTCTGGGTACGCCCCGCCGTCGCCCTCGCCCGGCACGAGCAGGGCGACTTCTTCATGGTCTACCCCACCGTGCGGACGTTGCAGCGGCTGCAGGCCTACGCCACGGTCCAGGCGCTGCTGGACGCCTGCGCGGCCAGCGACGAACCGCTGTGGACCAGCTGCCCCCGCGCCGGCTGGTTGGCCGGCAAGGAGGCCCGCTACATGGAGCACGAGGCCCCCTTCGGGGAACTGGCCCTCACCTGCCCCGACGGGCAAATGATCCATCACCTCGACTGGCAGAGCGATCACCCGGTCGGCCTGCTGAAGAACGTCCAACGCCTGACGGCGCCGAATCCCGGCTTCATGACCGGCCCCGGCACCAACAGCTACGTGGTTGGCGACCCCAGCAGCGGCCACATCGTGATCGACCCCGGCCCCGACGATGCTCCACACCTGGAGCGCCTGTGGCGGGCGGCGGGCGGCGACATCCGTTTCATCGTCTGCACCCATTCGCACCCGGACCATTCGCCCGGTGCCCTGCTGCTGCAAGCGCTGTGTGCCCGCCACGGCCAGCGCCCGGTCATCCTGGGCCTGCCGAGCGCCCCGACGGCCCGCGCCAACAGCCATTTCGTGCCCGACCGCGAACTGGCCGACGGCGAACGGCTAACGCTGTGCAGCCGGGATGGAGCCACCACCCACACCCTGCGCGCCGTGCACACGCCGGGGCATGCGGCCAACCACGTCTGCCTGGTTCTGGAGGAAGACGGCCTGCTCTTCAGCGGTGACCACATCCTCAACGGCAGCACCACCGTGATCGACCCGCCGGACGGCAACATGGACGCCTATCTGCGCTCGCTGGACCGCCTCGATGAGGCCTGTGTCGAACACCGGATCGGGTTCATCCTTCCCGCGCACGGCTACGTGTTGGGCCAGGCCCGGGAAGCGATCGCACAGCTCAGGCGGCACCGGCTGCAGCGGGAGGCCAAGATCGCCGCCGCCATGCGGGCCTTGCCCCATGGCACGCACGACGACTGGATACGGCTGGCCTACGACGACGTGCCCGAGCGCCTGTGGCCCGTGGCGAAACGCTCGCTGCTGGCGCATGTGGAGCGCATCGAAAGCCTGGGGACGTTCAATCTATGACATCCAGCGCCTGGGCCTGCCACTGACGCCAGGGGCGGTCTCGCCGCCAGGTCTCGAGCCAACCGGCCAGCGCCTGTGCCGGCATGGGTCGGGCGATGGCATACCCCTGGGCCAGATGGCAACCCAGTCGCAACAGCAACGCCGCGTGTTCGGGGGTTTCCACCCCCTCGGCCAGTACCGGCCGCTCGAACGCATGGGCCAGGAAGGTGACGCTCTCCACGATGTTCCGGTCGTCGGGCTGGTCCAGCATGTTGATGACGAAGCCCTTGTCGATCTTGACCTGGTCCAGTGGCAACGTGCGGAAGTACGCCAGCGAGGAATAGCCGGTGCCGAAATCGTCGAGCGCGAAACGCACACCCAGTGCCCGGCAATCCACCATGACGCCGGCTGCCGTGGCCACGTCGGCCAGCGCGACGGATTCGAGCACCTCGAGTTCGAGACATCGGGCCATCCCGGGAGGATGCGTCTGCAGCAGCTCGGCGAGCCACTGGGAGAAGCCGGGGCGCAGCAACAGGCTGCCCTCGATGTTGACACTTACACAAGCCTGTGCGGGAAGACCGATGTCGTGGGCACGCCAGGAGGCGCACTGGCGCAATGCGGTGTCGATCACCCACTGGCCCAGCTCGATTTCCAATGCCGTGCCCGCGAGCCGCGACAGGAACTGGGCCGGCGGCAGCAAGCCCTGCTGGGGATGCTGCCAACGGATCAGCGCCTCCACGCCCAGCACCGCGCCCGTGCGCAGATCGACCTGCGGCTGGTAATGCAGCACGAATTCGCCCCGGCGCAGGGCTTCGCCCAGCCGCAACACCTGCTCGTGCTGGGCCTGGAGTTCGCGGTCTACGGTCATGTCGAACAGATGGAAGCGGTTGCGGCCCGCCTGCTTGGCTCGGTACATCGCCTGATCGGCGTGGCGCAGCAGGGTGTCCGGGTCGGCATCGTCCAGGGGAAACAGGGTCACACCGGCACTGACCGATACCGTGGCCGTATGCGCCTCCATCACCACCGGCTGCTGCACCTGCTCCATCAGGCGGCGCAGCACCACTTCCCATTCGGTATCGTTCTGCAGATCGCCCAACAGGACGACGAACTCGTCACCCCCGAGACGGGCCAGCGTGTCCTCAGCTCGCAAGCCCTGCTGCAGGCGCCGGGTGATCTCGATGAGGAAGCGGTCCCCCATGGCATGCCCCAGACGGTCATTCACCGGCTTGAAATCGTCGAGGTCTAGGTAGCACACCGCCAGCAGACGGCCGCTGCGCCGGGCCCTGGCCACGGCTCGGCTCATCCGCTCCTCCAGGAGCCGCCGGTTCGGCACACCGGTGAGGGCGTCGTAATGGGCCAGACGGTCCAGTTCCCGCTGGTGGGCACGCAGCTTGACCCGGTCGGCCTGCAGGTGGGTCTTGGCCAGCATCAGCCGGCGCATGTTCCAGGCCAGCACGAGGGTCAAACCCAGCACCAGCACGCCAGCCACGGCCAGGGTCACGATCCAGGGGCGATAGCGCTGCCACACGTCGCTCCACGCCGGGGGAGGCACCTGGTCAAAAGGCGCCATGCGCAGATCCCGCATGGCCTGCTCGACAGACGAATAGTCGGCCGGAATGGTGAATCCGTAGATCCCGGCCTGCTGGGCCGCTCGATGGGGGGCGGGCAACGAGAGCAGCGCGGCAGCCACGCGGTGCGACACCGCGGGTGGCACGTGCGCCGCCGCCAGGAAGGGCCACTCCGGATACAGCCGGGTGGACAAGCGGTAGGGAAAGCCGTGCATCTGCTGAGGCTGGATGACCATCAGGTCGCCCGGTTGCAGCCGTCCTTCTCGCTCCAGGTCTTCCAGCACACCGGTACGCACAAAGCCCGCGTCGGCCCGCCCCTCCAGAACGGCCGTGATCACCTGGTCCACCGGCTGGGCCGATTCGATGAAGGTGATGGAGTCAAGCGCAATACCGGCGCGCACAAGTTCGGCGGCGGGGGCCATGTAGGTTCCGAGAAAGGTCTTGCCTGCGATAGCCACGCGACGACCCCGCAGATCGCGCAACCCGTTCAGGTCGCTGCGGTCGGCACGCCGCACGATCACGCCACCGATCCCGTACACCGGGGTGTGACCGTCGCGCAGCACCATCGACGCGAGTGCACCGGAAAGCTTCCCGTGTTCCCGAAGGATGACGTAGTGGGTAGGGTTCGTGAGCACGAAGTCGAGCACGCCTTCGGCCATCGCCTGCTCGAGTTCGATATCGGTCATGGCGCTGACTCGGACCCGGTAACCGTCCAGATGCTGGGTCAGGTATTCACCGAGTTCGGCGAAACGCTCGTCGATGATGGGTTTCGGCCGAAAGGCGAACACGCCCAGGGTGAGGACGGGACGGAGATCGGCCAAGGAATCCTCATCCTCGAAAGGCATGGCCCAGGCCTGCGCTGCCAATGCACCGGCCGCGAAGACCCAGGCCAGAACCGGCACCAGAAAGCACACGACCCTTCGAACCAGGGGACGGCCCTGGCGGCTGGGGCATGGCTGGCAGTGCGTGAACATGAGGCAATGGCGGAGGCTGACAGCCAATCATAGGCCCAACATCCGCGCAGGGGAAAAGTGTGAAGTCTGCCGGTACGCCGGATTCTGTGCATCGGGTTGCCCCGATGTGACCGCCATTCCTCTGGGCCGCGGGTCGCCCACACGGCTCGGTGCCACCTACCCGCCAGCTCTGCGGAACCACATCGACGCTGGCCTACTTGGTGTTGCTGCGCGTAGAGATTGCCCGTTTCACCCCCCAGGCTCCTGCCGCCGAAGCGGTTGGTCCCCAGGGACTCGTCTCTGTTGCTCTGATCCTCACCTCACGGTGGGCAGCCGTTAGCTGCTACGCTGTCCTGTGCAGTCCGGACGTTCCTCCAGCGCGCCCTTTCGGGACTTGCGCCAGCGGCGGTCTGGCAGGCTTCACAGGGCGGATTATCGCAGCTTGGCGGGTCTTTTCGTATCATCAACCCCCATTGCTTGATGAACACGAGCCGCACATGATTCGCCTTTCTGAACTCAAATTGCCGCTGGCTGCCTTGCCGGTGGAAGAACGCCGGGCCGCCGACGCCCCCACCGAGACCGATGCCGACCGTTTGCCGGCCCCGCACCCGGTTACAGCGCTGACCACCCTGGCCGCCCAGGCCCTGGGCGTGCCTGAAACGGCGATCGCCCGCCTACACGTGCATAAACGCAGCTTCGACGCGCGCAAGCCCGAGTTGCTGGCCGTGTACATCGTGGACGTGACGCTGACCGACCACGGGCTGGAGGCCGAGTGTCTGGCGCGCCACGCGGGGCATCCGCACATTCAGCCCACGCCCGACATGCACTGGCGCAAGCCGGCTCAAGCCCCAGCCACTTGGCCTGAGGATGCCCGCCAGCGCCCCGTGGTGGTGGGCCTGGGGCCGTGCGGGCTGTTCGCGGCACTGGCGCTGGCCCAGATGGGGCTGAAGCCCATCGTGCTGGAACGGGGAAAACCGGTGCGCGAGCGCACCAAGGACACCTGGGGCCTGTGGCGCAAAAAGGTGCTCACCCCCGAGTCCAACGTGCAGTTCGGCGAAGGCGGCGCCGGCCTGTTTTCAGACGGCAAGCTCTACAGCCAGATCAAGGACCCGCGCTTTCTGGGCCGCAAGGTCATGCAGGAGTTCGTGGACGCCGGCGCGCCACCGGAAATCCTGTACACGGCCCACCCGCACATCGGCACTTTCAAGCTGGTGAAGGTGGTGGAAGCGCTGCGCGAGAAGATCATGGCCCTGGGCGGCGAGATCCGCTTCCAGCAGCGTGTCTGCGGCGTGCGGCTGGAGCCGGTGCCCGGCGACACGGACCCGGCCCACGGCTTGCCCGCCTGGCGCCTGACCGGCCTGGAGGTCGAAGACCTCGCCAGCGGCACACGCCACGAGCTGGCCTGCGAGCGCGTGGTGCTGGCGCTTGGGCACAGCTCGCGCGACACCTTTGCCATGCTGCACGACGCCGGGGTGTATCTGGAGCCGAAACCGTTCTCCATCGGGGTGCGCATCGAACACCCGCAAAGCGTGATTGACCGTGCGCGCTGGGGTCGCCACGCCGGCCACCCCCTGCTCGGCGCCGCCGACTACAAGCTGGTCCACCACGCCGCCAATGGGCGCGCGGTGTACAGTTTCTGCATGTGCCCGGGCGGCACCGTGGTGGCCGCCACCAGCGAGCCCGGTCGCGTGGTCACCAACGGCATGAGCCAGTATTCGCGCAGCGAACGCAACGCCAACGCCGGCATGGTGGTCGGCATCGACCCCCAGGACTACCCCCGGGATACCGCTGCCTGGGAAGCCGCCTTCGGCAGCGACGATGGGCCTCGTTACGCCTCGGAGGCTGCGCGGCTCCACGCCCAAGGCCGGGTGCATCCGCTGGCGGGCGTGGTGTACCAGCGGCAACTGGAAAGTCGCGCCTTCGAGGCCGGCGGACGCGACTACGAAGCACCAGGCCAGCTCGTTGGCGACTTCCTGGCCCATCGGCCCTCGACGGCCTTCGGCGCGGTCATGCCCTCCTACAAACCGGGGGTGCGCCTGGGCGACCTGGCCGAGGTGCTGCCGGGCTACGCGGTGGACGCCATGCGCGAGGCCCTGCCCGCCTTCGGACGCAAGATCAAGGGCTACGACATGCCCGATGCGGTGATGACCGGCGTGGAAACCCGCACCTCCTCGCCGCTGCGCATCACGCGGGGCGATGACCAGCAAAGCCTGAACGTGCGCGGCCTGTACCCCGCCGGTGAAGGGGCAGGCTATGCCGGGGGCATCCTGTCGGCCGGCGTCGATGGCCTGCGGGTGGCCGAGGCCCTGGCCTGCCACGCGCTGGGCGTGCAGGCGCCGCCCCCCGACCGCGGCACGCGCGCCGCCCTCGCCTACGGTTGAGCGTCCGGCCGGATCAGCGCCACCAGTTCCCCCAGCGGGGCCTCAATGGCCTGCTGAGCCTGACGCTCGACGGCACGGTACAGCTGCAGCACCCGTTGCCCCATGGGCGTGAGCGTGGTGCCACCGCCGGATGCGCCTCCCCGCTGCTTGAGCACCAGCGGCTCCACGAAGTCGCGGTTCATGGCGTCCACGAGCGACCACACGCGCTGGTAGCTCATGCCGAGCCGGCGCCCGGCCTCGGCAATCGACCCAGTTTCGGCAATGCCCTGCAACACATCGGCCTTGCCCGGACCGATGGCCACCGCATGCTTGATCTGGAGGCGAAAGCGCGTGCGCTCTTCCAGTGGCGAGACCTTGAGAGTCGGCTTCATGCCAGGGATGATAGCGGCTGCAGGCAGCGATATACTCCAACAACGATATCCTTCGCAAAAGATATTGCATCCACCCCCGTCCACCATGCCTCCGTCATACCGATTGGCCCTCGCACTTGCCCTGCTCTGGGCCCTGTGGCTGCCACCCGCCGTGGCACGCACCGCGGGCCAACCGGTGGCCACGGTGGTAGCGGCGTCCGACCTCAAGTTCGCCATCGAGGAAATCGCGAGCCGCTTCGAGCAGAAGACCGGGCATCGCCTGCGTCTGATCTTCGGCTCTTCCGGGCATTTCTATTCGCAAATCCTGCAAGGTGCGCCGTTCCACCTGTTCATGTCGGCCGACGAATCCTTCGTGTTCCGGCTGTCCGATGCGGGCCGAACCCAGGACCGGGGGCGCCTCTATGCCTATGGCCGCATCGGCATCATGGTGCCCAGAGGCTCCACGCTCAAGGCCGACGGTGCATTGCAGGACCTGGCTGCCGCCCTGCGGGACGGGCGGCTGCGCAAGTTCGCCATCGCCTCGCCCGATCACGCTCCCTATGGCATGCGAGCCCGCGAAGCGTTGAAACACGCCGGCCTGTGGGATGCGATCGAGTCCAGACTGGTCTTCGGAGAAAACATCTCGCAGGCCACCCAGTTCGCCACCTCCGGAGCCACCGATGGCGGCATCATCGCGTATTCGCTGGCGCTGGCGCCGCAGGTGGCCCGGCTGGGGGATTTCGCGCTCATCCCCGACACCTGGCACCAGCCACTTGCCCAGCGCATGGTGCTGTTGAACCATGCGCCGCAAGCCGCGCGTGACTTCTACGACCATCTCTCCACCCCCGCCGCGCAGGCCGTGATGCAGCGCTACGGCTTTGTCATGCCCAGGCCCTGACCCTGCGAGTTCGCCATGGACTGGGAAGCATTGATCCTTTCAATCGAACTGGCGGCGGTCACGCTGCTGGTGCTGTTGCCGTTGGGGCTGCTGCTGGCGCGCTGGCTGGCACACACGGCGTTCCAGGGCAAGGCCTGGATCGAGGCCCTGGTGGTGCTTCCACTGGTGCTGCCCCCGACCGTGCTGGGCTACTACCTGCTCGTCTCGCTGGGGGCAGGTTCGCCCCTGGGGGGCTGGCTGCTGGACACATTCGATATCCGCCTGACCTTCAACTTTCCGGGGCTGGTGCTCGCTTCCGTGGTGTTCAACATTCCGTTCATGGTGCAACCCATCCAGCGGGCGTTCGAGTCCATTCCGGCCAACCTGGGCGAGGCGGCCGCGGTGTGCGGCCTTGGCAACTGGCAGACCTTCTGGCGTGTGGAGCTGCCGCTGGCGTGGCCCGGCGTGCTCTCGGCCATCGTGCTGACCTTTGTGCACACCCTGGGCGAATTCGGCGTGGTGCTGATGATGGGCGGCAGCATTCCGGGTGAAACCCGAACCGTCGCCATCAGCATTTACGACCGGGTGCAGGCCTTCGATCTGGAAAGCGCCGACCGCATGGCCCTGCTGCTGCTGGTGCTCTCGCTGGGCGCCGTGGCCGCCTCCTTCTTTGCGGCCGCACGACGGGTGAAAGCCCCATGAACGCACCCTCGGCCGCCCCGGCCACCCTGAAGGTGCAGATCGCACAGCACTCGCCCATGCCTTTGCATGGCACGTTCACCTGTGGACCGGGCGAATTGCTGGCTCTGGTCGGCCCGTCCGGCGCGGGAAAAACCTCCATGCTGCGCTGCCTGGCCGGACTCATGCGTCCGCAAACGGGTCGTGTGGAAGTGGGCGACGAGGTGTGGGTGGACACCGAAACAGGGGTCTGCCGCCCACCGCAGCAACGCCACGTGGGACTGGTGTTCCAGAACTACGCCCTGATGCCGCACCTCAGTGCCCGGGAAAACGTGGCCCTGTCGCTGCTGCACCTGCCCGCTGCCGAGCGCCGCCGGCAGGCAACGCACTGGCTGGACCACGTGCGGCTGTCGCCTGAGCAGCAGGCACGACGCCCGGCCGAACTGTCCGGGGGGCAGCAACAGCGCGTGGCGGTGGCCCGCGCCCTGGCCCGCGAGCCACGCCTGCTGCTGCTGGACGAACCCTTTTCCGCCGTGGACCCGCTGAACCGCGAGGGCCTGTACGACCTGCTGGCGGATTTGCGACACGAACTGCACATCCCCATCGTGCTGGTGACGCACGACCTGTCCGAGGCCAGGCACCTCGCCGACAGCCTGGTCGTGATGGATGCGGGCCGGGTGCTGCAACAAGGGCCGCCTTCTCGCATCTACCGCTCACCGCGCAACGCCCGTGTGGCCGACCTTGTGGGTGTACAGAACCGTTTTCGGGGACGCTGGGTCGGACCGCTGTCGCCACAGGACGAAGTCGAACGGGCTGGGTGGCTGCAATGGCTCACGCCTGAGGGCAAGGCCACGAACGTGCATTTGCGCGTGCGCGACAAGCAACGCCTGAGCACCGGACAGGCGGTGAGCTGGGTGATCCAGGGCGACGGCCTGCACCTGGGCCCGGAAACGAGCACCGGCCCCGAAGGGCCGGCGTTGGGCGAAGTCAGTCTGGACACCACGGTGACATCGGTTCGCAACCTGGGCGAAACCACCCTGGCCCATGTGCGGGTGAACGCCCTGGAGGGCGTCACCCTCCGCCTGACCCGCTCCGGGCCACAACGGCAGTGGCTGGCCGTGGGACAGTCGCTGGCGGTGCGGCTGGACTGCGACTGGGTGCACGTGATGCCGACCCGAACCGCCTGAACACCACGGCCCGGGTGTCACGATCAGCGCTGCTGCAATGCGGCGATGCGCTCTTCGATCGGGGGATGGGTGGAGAACAGCTTGCCCAGCCCGCCCGTGATACCCATCGCCTGCATGCCCTTGGGCAACTCTCCAGGCTGCAGCCCGCCCAAGCGCGCCAGGGCATTGATCATGGGCTGCTTGCGGCCCATGAGTTGGGCGGCCCCGGCGTCGGCGCGGAACTCGCGCTGGCGGCTGAACCAGGCCACGATAATGGCAGCCAGGAAGCCCAGGATGATGTCCATCACGATGGTGGTGACGAAGTAGCCGATGCCCGGGCCGCCCTGGCTGTCCGAGCCACGACGCAGGAAGCTGTCCACGAGGTAACCGATGACACGGCTCAGGAACACGACGAAGGTGTTCATCACGCCCTGGATCAGCGTCATGGTCACCATGTCGCCGTTGGCCACGTGCGCCACCTCGTGGCCGATCACGGCCTCGACTTCCTCGCGCGTCATGTTCTGCAGCAGGCCGGTGGACACGGCCACCAGGGCCGAGTTCTTGAAGGCGCCGGTGGCGAAGGCATTGGGGGCCCCGTCGTAGATGGCGACTTCGGGCATGCCGATGCCGGCCTTGTCGGCGAAACGGCGCACGGTCTCGACGATCCAGGCCTCGTCGGCCGTCTGCGGCTGGTTGATCACGCGCGCCTTGGTGCTGAACTTGGCCATGGGCTTGGAAATCAGCAGCGAGATGAAGGCGCCGCCAAAACCGATGACGAGCGAGAAGCCCGCCAGGGCCGTCAGGTTCAGGCCATTGGCCGTGAGAAAGCGGTCGACACCCAGAAGCCGGGTGACCGTCAACAGCACGATCATCACGGCGATGTTGGTCATGACCAGCAAGAATACGCGTTTCATAGGGTTCGTTTCTCCAGAAGAAGGGCTCCACTCAGACCGGGGCCGGCGGCCCAGGTTCCCCAAAAGCGAGGCGACACTTTACCCGAAGGAGATGGGGGCCGTGTGACGGATATCAAGCGTGGGCCTGTTTGGCACGCGGTGGCCGGAACACCTCGGCGTCCGCGTAGAAGGTCGCTGCCTCGTTGGCGCCCCACCAGCCCGGAATGCCCAGCACCGGCAGCGGCGTGTAGGGCTTGCTCGCCAGCCAACCGGGAGCGAGTTGCGGGGCCAGCCAGGCATCCCACGGGTGTGGGCCGATGCCCGTGTCGCCGGGAAGGTCCGATGGCACGGGCAAACAGAGCACATGGGCCGTGATCGACTTGTAGGGAGTGACCAGCTTTTCCGTAAGGGCATGGCCGAAGGTCACGGCCTGCGCCTCGCCCCAGAGCGGGCGCAGTTCCAGGAACAGTCGCGACCACGCCCGTGCCCGCAAGGCTTGCCACAATGGCTCGGGGGCCTGCAGCAGCAGCGCGTTTTCGTCGAGCAGCGTGAGCGCGTCACGCAACGGCCCGCGGGTGGCGAGCACGCCGCCAGCCTCCCGGATGGCCTGAGCCTGCAAGCGGTTCAGGGCGCGCTTGGTCTGGGGGAATCGTATCCAGCAGAGGGCGTTGAAGAAATCGTGCAGGTTGTCGCGCGTGGGCACACAGCCGGTG
>JAUVXK010000166.1 GCA_030603635.1 Burkholderiales bacterium
CAGCGCATCGGCCAGCAGGCAGCGCGTGAGCGCGCGATGGAGGAGTCGGCCTATGTGGAAGACCACCCTGCGCACGACCTGGAACAAGCGCCGGCACTGCCGCTGCTGCCCGAAGAGCCGGAGCAGCCACCAAGGGCCAGGGCAAAGGCCAAGTCGCTGCAGATCGAGCCTACGCTGGCCGAGGTGCCGGTCAGCACCCGGGTGGTGAAGGAGCGCCAGAAGCCGTTGTTCCAGGACCTGACCGACAACAAGCTGCCGCAGATCGATCTGCTCGATGCCGCTGGTCGCCAGCAGGCCACGGTGGCGCCTGAAACCCTGGAGATGACCAGCCGCCTGATCGAGAAGAAACTGCGCGATTTCGGGGTGGAAGTGCAGGTGGTGGCGGCGCAGCCGGGGCCGGTGATCACCCGCTACGAGATCGAGCCGGCCACGGGGGTCAAGGGTTCGCAGATCGTGAACCTGGCCAAGGACTTGGCGCGGTCGTTGTCGCTGGTGAGCATCCGCGTGATCGAAACCATTCCGGGCAAGAACCTGATGGCGCTGGAGCTGCCCAACGCCAAGCGCCAGACCATCAAGCTCAGCGAAATCCTGGGTTCGCAAGTCTATGCCGATGCCAAGAGCCTGCTGACCATGGGCCTGGGCAAGGACATTGCCGGCCACCCCATCGTGGCCGACCTGGCCAAGATGCCGCACTGCCTGGTGGCCGGGACCACGGGATCGGGCAAGTCGGTGGGCATCAACGCCATGATCCTGAGCCTGCTGTACAAGGCCGACGCCAAGGACGTGCGCCTGCTGCTGATCGACCCCAAGATGCTGGAACTCAGCGTGTACGAGGGCATTCCGCACCTGCTGGCGCCGGTGGTGACCGACATGAAGCAGGCCGCGCACGGCCTGAACTGGTGCGTGGGCGAGATGGAGAAGCGCTACCGCCTGATGAGCAAGGTGGGCGTGCGCAACCTGGCCGGCTACAACGCCAAGATCGACGAGGCCAAGGCGCGCGGCGAATCCCTTCCCAACCCGTTCAGCCTCACACCCGAGCAGCCCGAACCGCTGGAGCGGTTGCCCTACATCGTGGTGGTGATCGACGAGCTGGCCGACCTGATGATGGTGGTGGGCAAGAAGATCGAGGAACTGATTGCCCGGCTGGCCCAGAAGGCCCGCGCCGCGGGCATACACCTGATTCTGGCCACCCAGCGGCCCAGCGTGGACGTGATCACGGGCCTGATCAAGGCCAATATTCCCACCCGCATCAGCTTCCAGGTGAGCAGCAAGATCGACAGCCGCACCATCCTGGACCAGATGGGGGCAGAGGCCCTGCTCGGCATGGGCGACATGCTCTACATGCCCAGCGGTACCGGTTTTCCGACCCGGGTGCACGGCGCCTTCGTGAGTGACGACGAGGTGCATCGCGTGGCTGCCTATCTGAAGGAACAGTACGGTGAGCCGGACTACATCGACGGGTTGCTGGAAGGCGCGGGCGATGGCGAAGGGGGAGGCGGCGATCTGTTCGGCGAAGGCGATGCCGGCGGCGAGAAAGACCCCCTCTACGACCAGGCCGTGGCCATCGTGCTGCAGGACCGCAAGGCCAGCATCAGCTACGTGCAGCGCAAGCTCAAGATCGGCTACAACCGCGCCGCCCGCCTGCTGGAAGACATGGAAAACGCCGGGCTGGTGAGCGCCCTCACCGCCAGCGGGCAGCGCGACATCCTGGTGGCCAACCGGGGCGGCGAATGAGCGTTGCCAGCCAGCCGGGCTGCGCGGTCTTCGCTACAGCTGCTTACAACCCGGAGCCAGCGGTTCGGAACTGGTGCCGCGCCAAACCGCCCCAAGCCTCATGATGCAACGACGTTCACTTTTACTGGCAGCCGCCTTGAGTGGCATGGGGGTGTGGTCTCCCGTTCACGCCGATGGGTTGTCGGCCCTGGAGACCTTTCTGCGGCAGACGCAGCAGGGCAGGGCCGCCTTCACCCAGACGGTGACGGCACCACGCAAGGACGGTGAGGCGGCGCCGCGTGCCCGCACCAGCCGGGGCGTGTTCGAATTCCAGCGACCCGATCGCTTTCGCTTCGTCTACACCCATCCGTTCGAGCAGACCATCGTCGCCGATGGCCAGACGCTGTGGCTCTACGACGTGGACCTGAACCAGGTGACCGCCCGTGCCCAGCAGGAGGCGCTGGGCCAGACACCGGCCGCCTTGATCGCGGCTTCACCCGATTTGCGGGGGTTGACGCAGGTATTCGAATTGCGCAACGCGCCCGATGCCGATGGACTCACCTGGGTGCTGGCCACACCCAAACAGCGCGACGGGCAGTTGCAGTCGATCCAGTTGGGTTTCAGGCAGGGCCAGCTGGCGGCGCTCGACATCCTGGACAGTTTCGGTCAGCGTTCGGCCATGCGCTTCGACGGCATGGACACCCAGCCTGGCTTTGGGTCGGGGCACTTCCGGTTCCAGCCACCGGCCGGGGCGGATGTGATCCGCCAGTGACCAGGCCAGATGGGGCCGGCTCAGTTCGACTTGCAGACCAGTTCGAAGTGCTCCACCAGGGGCGGCTGCAGGAAGTAGGGGCCCACGATGGCGCGCCACTCCGCGAAGGCGGGCGACTGTCGAAAACCCACCGTGTGGTCTTCCAGCGTGTTCCAGTAGATCATCAGCACGTAGCGGCCAGCGGTCTCTTGGCTGCGGTTCACCTTGTAGCCCTTGAACCCTTGGGCCTGGGCAATCACGGTGGTGACGCCGCGCTCGATGGCGGCTTCGAAATCGGCGGCGCGGGTGGGGTCGATGCGGAGGTCGGCGTGTTCGAGGATCATGGCAGGAAGAAGCAGAAGCAAAAAAGCCATTGTCGGCGAAAGCGCTGCTTGCGCCACAATGAGGGGGTTGCCCGATCGTTCCTGACCGACTGTGAATACGCCCCACCTGCCGCTGGCCGAACGCCTGCGTCCCCGCTGCCTGGCCGAGGTCATCGGTCAGCGTCACTTGCTGGGCGAGGGCATGCCGCTGCGCACGGCCTTTGAATCCGGACGGCCGCACAGCTGCATCTTCTGGGGGCCACCGGGGGTGGGAAAGACCACCATTGCGCGTCTGATGGCGCAGGCCTTCGATGCCCAGTTCATCGCCATCAGTGCGGTGCTGGGGGGCGTGAAGGACATTCGCGAAGCGGTGGAGAAGGCCGAACTGGCGCGCAGCGGCCTGCACCCGCAGGCGACCATCGTGTTCGTGGACGAGGTGCACCGCTTCAACAAGAGCCAGCAGGACGCCTTTCTGCCCCACGTGGAAAGCGGGCTGTTCACCTTTGTGGGGGCCACCACCGAAAACCCGAGCTTCGAGGTGAATTCGGCCTTGCTCTCGCGGGCGGCGGTGTACGTGCTGCAGCCTTTGAGCGAGGAGGACCTGGGCGAGCTGATGGACCGTGCCCACGCCCAGGGCGGGGTACCGCCCATGGAACCTGCCGCCCGCGAGCGCCTGCTGGCCTATGCGGATGGTGACGCCCGGCGCCTGCTGAACACGCTGGAAACCCTGGCCGTGACCGCCCAGGCCCAGGGCTTGAGCGAGATCACCGACGACTGGCTGCTGAAGGTGCTGGGCGAGCGCATGCGCCGCTACGACAAGGGGGGCGAGCAGTTCTACGACACCATCAGTGCCCTGCACAAGAGCGTGCGCGGCTCGGATCCAGATGCCTCGCTGTACTGGTTCGTGCGCATGCTCGACGGCGGAGCCGATCCGCGCTACCTGGCGCGACGGCTGGTGCGCATGGCCTCGGAGGACATTGGCCTGGCCGACCCGCGCGCCCTGCGTCTGGCGCTGGACGCCGCCGAGGTGTATGAGCGCCTGGGCAGCCCCGAAGGGGAGCTGGCGCTGGCCGAAGCGGTGGTGTACCTGGCCGTGGCGCCCAAAAGCAATGCGGTGTACAAGGCCTACAACGAGATGCGTGCCTTTGTGAAGAAGGACGGCACCCGTCCCGTGCCCATGCACCTGCGCAACGCGCCGACGAAGCTGATGAAGGATCTGGACTACGGCAAGGGCTACCGCTACGCCCATGACGAGCCGGATGCCTTCGCGGCCGGTGAACGCTACTTTCCCGACGGGCTCACACCGCCGCCGTTCTACCGTCCGGTGCCGCGCGGGCTGGAAATCCGCATCGGGGAAAAGCTGCAGGCCCTGCGCGAGCGGAACACCGAATAAAATCAAAGGTTTTGTGCGCTGCGGCGCACGCCATTTTTCCGACGCCTGAACCCATGACCACCCCTGCCGACCACG
>JAUVXK010000134.1 GCA_030603635.1 Burkholderiales bacterium
GACAGGTGCACGCCGTGGCAGAAGGGCTTGTCGCCCAGGCCGTGACCCATGGCGCGCAGGCTGTGGTGGATCTTGTCGAGTTGGCGGTCGATCCAGGCCTGTGAACGCTCGCCGGGTGCGCGGCCGCCCCAGGTGGCTTCCAGCCGGGCCAGCACGGCGGCGTCCAGCAGGCCGTCGGCCAGCGCCTCCCAGGTTTTCACTTCCACACGTTCGCGCCCGCTGGTCGGGATCAGCTTGCCCACCGGCGACAGCGTGTCCAGGTACTCGACGATGACGCGCGAGTCGAACACCGCCTCGCCGCCTTCCATCACCAGGCAGGGCACTTTGCCCAGCGGGTTGGATTCGAGGATGGTGGTGCTCGCCGACCAGACGTCTTCTTCGACGAACTGGAAATCGAGCTTTTTTTCGGCCATGACGATGCGCACTTTGCGCACGTAGGGGCTGGTGGTGGAGCCGATCAGTTTCATGTCGAGGTGTTGTTGTCCCTTGGGCGGTCCATTGTAGTGGTGCCGGTGCAAAGGGGCGCAGAGGCGGGGCTTCTACAATCGGGGGATCATGCAAGCACCTTCCAACATCGAGTTTTCGCCGGTCACCGCCCTGTCGCCGCTGGACGGCCGCTACGTGGGCAAGCTGGCCGCGCTGCGCCCTTTCATGAGCGAGTACGGCTACATGCACCGCCGCGTGCAGGTCGAGCTGGCCTGGTTTGAACACCTGAGCGACGCCGGTTTTGCCGAGTTCCCACCCTTGTCCAAGGAAGCTCGTGCCCACCTGCGCGCCGTGGTGGCCCACTTCAGCCCGGCCGACGCCGAGGCCATCAAAGCCATCGAAAAGACCACCAACCACGACGTGAAGGCGGTGGAGTACTGGATCCGCGGCAACGCGGCCATGGGCGTCAAAGGTGCGTTCGACGGCTGGCCGGAGTTGCAGAAGGCCGGTGAGTTCGTGCACTTTGCTTGCACATCGGAAGACATCAACAACACCAGCCACGCGCTGCAGATCAAGGCCGGCCGCGACCAGGTGCTGCTGCCGGGGCTGGACAGCATCATCGAAAAGCTGCGCCAGATGGCCCATGCCTACGCCGCCGTGCCCATGCTGAGCCGCACCCATGGCCAGACCGCCAGCCCCACCACCGTGGGCAAGGAGCTGGGCAACGTGGCCGTGCGCCTGGCGGGTGTGCGCGCCAAGATGGCCGATGTGAAGCTGATGGGCAAGATGAACGGCGCCGTGGGCAACTACAACGCCCACCTGAGCGCCTGGCCCGAGTTCGACTGGGAGGCCTTCAGCCGCGCTGTCGTGGAAACGCCCGAGTCCACCGCCACCACCCCCGCCGACGCCAAAATCGGTCTGGGCCTGACCTTCCAGCCTTACTCCATCCAGATCGAGCCGCACGACTACATGGCCGAACTGTTCGACGCCGTGGCGCGCAGCAACACCATCCTGATCGACCTGGCGCGCGACATCTGGGGCTATGTGAGCCTGGGTTACTTCAAGCAGAAGCTGAAAGCCGGCGAAATCGGCTCCAGCACCATGCCGCACAAGGTCAACCCGATCGACTTCGAGAACGCCGAAGGCAACTTGGGCCTGGCCAACGCGCTGCTCAGGCACCTGAGCGAGAAGCTGCCGATCAGCCGCTGGCAGCGCGACCTGACCGACTCCACCGTGCTGCGCAACATCGGCGTGGCGCTGGGCTACGCGGTGCTGGCGCACCAGTCGCTCATGACGGGCCTGAACAAGCTGGAACTGAACGAGGAAGCACTGGCGGCCGACCTGGACGCCGCCTGGGAAGTGCTGGCCGAGCCCATCCAGACCGTGATGCGCCGCTATGGTGTGCCGGGCGCCTACGAGAAACTCAAGGAAGTGACGCGCGGCAAGAGCGTGACGAAAGAGGCGTTGCACGGCCTGATCGTGTCGCTGGAGATTCCGCAGGCCGACAAGGACCGCCTGCTGGCCATGACCCCGGCCAGTTACATCGGCCAAGCGGTGGCGCTCGCGCAACGGGTGTGACTGAAGACCCGCTGCCCGACATTGTCATTTGGTTACAAAACGTTTATAAGCTGAATATCCGACAGCAGCAGCGCCCTAGGCGTGGGAGAGATTCGTGACTTTCGCTTCTTCAGTGACCAGTGTCGTCCGGGCCGTGGGCCTGGCCGTGGGGGTGGTGATGACCGCCGGGGCGGTGCAAGCCCAAGGGCTACCGGACCCGTTGCTGACGGCGGTTCAGACCGCGGTGACCCGCAGCCCCGACGTGCAGGAGCGCTGGCGTGCCCTGCTGGCGTCGGAGCAACCGGTGGAGGTGGCGCGGGCCGGCTGGAGGCCTCAGGTGGATGCGCAGGCCGGCATAGGCCGCCAGCGGCTGCGGGATCCTTCCCGCAACCTGGGGTGGTTCTCGATCAGGGGCGCCGAGCTCACCCTCACCCAACTGGTGTTCGACGGAGGCGTCGCGTCCAGCTTCGTTCGCCAGATGCAGGCAGCCCAGCTCCAGGCTTATTTCGATTTGCTCGAGGTCTCGGAAGGCGTCGCATTCCAGGTGTTCCGGGCCTACGCAGACGTGCTGCGCCAGCGCGAACTGCTGGCCTTGGCGGCCAGCAACGTCCTGGAGCACAAGGCATTGGCCGACTTGCTGCAGGAACGGGTTCAGGCCGCGGTGGCGCGCGGTGTCGATTTCCAGCAGGCCTCGGGGCGGCTGGCATTGGCCGAGTCCACGCTCGTCGAGGTGGCGCAGGCCCTGCACAACGCGGAAACGCGCTATCACCGTCTGGTTGGTACCCTGGTGCCCGGTACCCTGCCGGCTTGGCCGCAGCGACTCGGTCTGGATGGCCTGCCGGGTGATGTTCCCGCCCTGTTGCGCGAGGCCTATGGCCACAGCCCCTCGCTGCGCGCCGCTGCCCAGCGAATCCAGGGTGCCCGCGAGGATCTCAGCGGGCGCGAGGCTGCGCTGTACATGCCCCGTGTCGAACTCGGCGCAGCTGCGTCCACGGCGCGCAACACCAACGGCGTGTTCGGTCGTCACGACGACGCGCGCGTGGAGTTGGTGCTGAACCAAAACCTGTACCGTGGGGGTGGCGACATCGCCCGCAAGCGCCGTGCCGAAGCCGACCTGCTGCAGGCCGACGCGCTCATGGACAACACCTGCCGCACCGTCAGACAGGCTGCCCTGGTGGCGTACAAGGATGTGCTCACCTTGGTCCAGCAGATGCAACTGGAGGACCAGCGCCTGCTGATGGTGGAGCGCACCCGGGTGGCTTTCCGGCAACAGTTCGACATCGGGCAGCGCACCCTGCTCGACCTGCTCGATACTCAGAGCGAGTATTTCGAGGCGCAGAGCAGCTACACCAACACCCGTTTCGACCAGCTCATCGCGCAGGCTCGGACACTCTCCGCCATGGGGCGACTCATCGCTTCCCTCGGTGTGGAGTCGGGGGAATGGATGGCCATGGCCGATGCCCTGATCGAAAACGGGGCGCCCGATCCGGTTCAGGTCTGCCCTCCCGAGCACGTGGTCATGGACTCGCTCGACCGCATCAAGGCGTCGCTTGAGATCCCGGCCCGGCCGGCCCGGGCCGCCGCGAACACCTTCGTGGTGCTGGTGCCAGACGACGACGGGACCATCGGTGCCGTGGTGGTGGGCAATGCCGCCGGCCAGCGCGTGCTGGATCAGCCGATGCATCGACTCGACGTCGCTGGAAACACGGCGTCCGTGGCCGTCAGCGAGGCCGACATCCGGCGTGACTTCGGCGCCGCCATGGGCGCCCGGCCCGCGCTCCCGAAAACCCATACCGTCTTTTTCCGTTTTGGGGCTGCACAGCTCACAGCGGAGTCCGAACGCGAGTGGGCGGCGATCGTGGAGGGCCTGCGCCAGCGCGAGGCCCTGGACATCACCGTGGCCGGTCATACCGACACCGTTGGATCCGATGCGCTCAACGAGCGCCTGGGTATGCGCCGTGCTCAGGAGATCGTACGGCGGCTGCGGGCCAGCGGGGTTGAATTCGTGGATGTATCGATCGTGTCGTTCGGCGAGCGCCAGCTCCTCGTCCAGACCCCGAACAACACCCAGGAGCCTCGCAACCGCCGTGTCGAGATCACGGCGCGTTGACTCGACCGACCGTGGCGTGACAGGTGGCCTCGAGCCACCGACGTTGGGATGTGCATGCTGGAACCGCTGATTTATGTGGTCGATGACCAGGCGCCCGAGCGGCAGGCCTGTGCCCAGGTGTTGGGGCAGCGCTGCAGGGTGGAGGCCTTTGCCCGTGCGCTCGATGTGCTGGAGGCGGTCGAACGGGGTCGCCTGCCTGATCTGTTCCTGGTCGACGTGTTCATGCCCGAAATCGACGGGCTGGAGCTGTGCCGGCGCCTGAAGCAGTCGCCCGCGACCCATCGAGTGCCTGTCCTCGTCTTCACGGCAGCCAACGACCCCCAGGACGAGGTGGCGGCACTGGCCGCAGGGGCCGACGACTTCATCACCAAGCCGGTGCCGCCCGAGGTGCTTCGGGCCCGGGTCGAGCTGCACCTGCGCGCCGCGCGTCTGCAGCGCCAGCTCCACCACGACAATGCCCAGCTCGGCGAGCGTGTACGGCACAGCGGCCAGGCGCTCCTGCGGGCCAACCGCAACCTGGAAAAGCTGGTCGGTATCGGTCTGGCGCTGGGGGCCGAGCGCGACCGCATGGTGCTGTTGCAGAGCATCATCCAGGCCGGTCGGGACCTGTCCAACTGCACCGCCGCCACCCTGTTTCTGCGCACCGAGCAGCAGACCCTCCGTTTCGAGCTGCGCACCAGCGACGATCCGTTGCCGGTGAGCGAACTGCCATTGTTCGATCCGGTTTCGGGTCAGCCGAACCATCGCTTTGTCGCCACCCACGTCGCTCTGAGTGGAGAGACGGTGGTGATCGACGATGTCTATGCCGAAACCCGTTTCGACCTGTCGGGCACCAAGCACTTCAGCGAAGCCTCCGGCATGCGGGCCGTCTCGATGATGACGGTGCCGATGTCGCCTCGCAAGGGGGAGGTCATCGGGGTGTTGCAGTTCGTCAACGCCACCGACCCCGACACCGGTGAGGTCATCACCTTCGGTCCGGACCTGGTCCAGACGCTCACCGCCATGGCCTCGCAGGCCGCCGTGGCCCTGGAGAACCTGCGCCTCATCGAATCCCAGAAGCAGCTGATGGATTCGCTGATCCGCATCATCGCGGGAGCCATCGACGCCAAGAGCAAGTACACCGGTGGGCACAACGAGCGGGTGCCGGAACTCGCCTTCATGCTGGCCCAGGAGGCCGAGAAGGTGGCGGAGGGGCCCCTGGCGGGTTTCCGCTTCGCCAACGAGGACGAATGGCGGGAGTTCCGCATTGGGGCCTGGCTGCACGACTGTGGGAAGGTGACGTCGCCGGAATACGTGATGGACAAGGCCACCAAGCTGGAGACCATCTACAACCGCATCCACGAGGTGCGCATGCGCTTCGAGGTGTTGCTGCGCGATGCCCGGGTCGAGGCGCTGGAGGCGATCCGGCAGGGGGTGCCCGAGCCGCAGGCGATGGCGCGGCTGCAGGAGGCAGAACGCCTGCTGCACGACGACTTTGCCTTCATCGCCGAATGCAACCTGGGCGGCGAGTTCATGGCACCGGAGCGTATCGAGCGGCTCAAGAGCATTGCTGCGCGCACCTGGGTACGCCATTTCGACAACCGTCTCGGGCTGGCCGAGGCCGAGTTGCGGCGCTACCCGCAGAATGCCGAACCACTGCCGGCCGTTGAAGCGCTGTTGGCCGACAAGCCCGAGCATGTGATCCCGCGCAGCGAATCGCAGAAGCCCGAGGAGCGCTTCCATTTTCGCGTCAACATTCCCGACAACCTCTACAACCATGGCGAGGTGTACAACCTCGCGATCGGGCGAGGCACGCTGAATGACGAGGAGCGCTTCAAGGTCAACGAGCACATCATCCAGACCATCACCATGCTGGAGAAGCTCCCGCTGCCGAGCAACCTCAGCCGCGTGCCGGAGTACGCCGGCACCCACCACGAAACCCTCATCGGCACCGGCTATCCGCGCAAGCTCACGGAGAAGGAGTTGTCGATTCCCGCCCGGATCATGGCGATTGCCGACATCTTCGAGGCGCTCACGGCGCCGGACCGTCCGTACAAGAAAACCAAGACACTGTCGGAGTGCGTGCACCTGTTGTGGACGTTCAAGAAGAACCGCCACATCGACCCGGTGCTGTTCGACCTGTTCCTGGCAAGCGGGGTCCACCGCCGCTACGCCGAGCGCTTCATGCTGCCGGAGCAGATCGACGAGGTGGCGATCGAGCCTTACCTGGGGCCGGTCG
>JAUVXK010000161.1 GCA_030603635.1 Burkholderiales bacterium
CTTCCTGTTCCTGGGCCCCACCGGCGTGGGTAAGACGGAGCTGTGCAAGGCGCTGGCGGGTTTCCTGTTCGACAGCGAGGAGCACCTGATCCGCATCGACATGAGCGAGTTCATGGAGAAGCACTCGGTGAGCCGCCTGATTGGCGCGCCCCCGGGCTACGTGGGCTACGACGAGGGCGGGTACCTGACCGAGGCCGTGCGCCGCAAGCCGTACAGTGTGATCCTGCTGGATGAGGTGAAAAAGGCACACCCCGACGTCTTCAACGTGCTGCTGCAGGTGCTGGACGACGGCCGTCTGACCGACGGCCAGGGCCGCACGGTGGACTTCAAGAACGCCGTTATCGTGATGACCAGCAACATCGGCTCGCACCTGATCCAGGCGATGGTCGGCCAGGACGCCGAGGACATCAAGGACGCGGTATGGGGCGAATTGAAGCAGCACTTCCGGCCCGAATTCCTCAACCGCATTGATGAGACGGTGGTATTCCACGGCCTGAACGCCGAGCACATCGCCAACATTGCCAAGATACAACTGAAGGTGCTGATGGAGCGCCTGGCCAAGATGGACCTGACGCTCAATATAAGCGAAGCGGCGCTGTCGGAGTTGGCCAAGGTGGGGTTCGACCCGGTGTTCGGGGCACGCCCGCTCAAGCGGGCCATCCAGCAGCGCATCGAGAACCCACTGTCGCGCCTGATCCTGGAGGGGCGCTTCCCGCCGAAGAGCGAGATTCCCGTGGACGTGGACCCGATCCAGGCGCCCGGACAGTTCCAGTTCGGACGCGTGGTGCACTGATCCTCGTGGTTTGAGGGGGCCATTGCCCTCTTGTCGGTTCGTCAGCCCGGCGCAAGCCGGTGGTCGATAATTATGAATTCAGTTTGAGTTCGGCCACCCCAGGTGGCCTGTCGATCACCGGAGACCCCATGCCTGCCCAAGCTTCCTACGCCGACTTCTACCGCCGTTCGATCGATGACCGCGAAGCCTTCTGGACCGAACAGGCTCAACTGATCGACTGGCACCAGCCTTACAGCCGTGTCTGCAATTACGACCACCCGCCGTTCGCCCGCTGGTTTGAAGGTGGGCAGACCAACCTGTGCCACAACGCGGTGGACCGGCACCTGAAGGACCGCGCCGACCAGAACGCGCTGATCTTTGTTTCCACCGAAACCGACACCGAAAAGGCCTACAGCTTCCGCGAACTGCACCAGGAGGTGCAGCGTTTTGCGGCCATCTACCGGGCGCTGGGCGTGAAGAAGGGCGATCGGGTGCTGATCTACATGCCGATGATTGCCGAGGCCTGCTTTGCCATGCTGGCGGCCGTGCGCATCGGTGCCATCCACTCGGTGGTGTTCGGTGGCTTCGCCAGCCACTCGCTGGCGAGCCGCATCGACGACGCGCAACCCAAGGTCATCGTCAGTGCCGACGCCGGCATGCGCGGCGGCAAGGTCGTGCCCTACAAGCATCTGCTGGACGAGGCCATCAACCTCTCTGCGCACAAGCCCGCGAACGTGGTCATGGTCAACCGTGGTCTGGCGGACCTGGCCCCGGTCACGGGCCGTGATGTGGACTACGCCACCCTGCGCGCCCAGTTCATGGACGCCCAGGTGCCCTGCGAGTGGGTGGACAGCACCCACCCGAGCTACATCCTCTACACCAGCGGCACCACCGGCAAGCCCAAGGGTGTGCAGCGCGACACCGGGGGCTACGCCGTGGCGCTGGCGGCGTCCATGAAGCATATCTACATGGGTGAGCCGGGTGAAACCTATTTCTCCACGTCCGACATCGGCTGGGTGGTGGGTCACAGCTACATCATCTACGGCCCGCTCATCAATGGCATGGCCACCATCATGTACGAAGGCCTGCCCATCCGACCCGACGCCGGTATCTGGTGGAGCCTGGTGGAAAAGTACAAGGTGAGCGTGATGTTCTCGGCCCCCACGGCGGCACGCGTGCTGAAGAAGCAGGACCCGGCCTACCTGAGCAAGTACGACCTGACCAGCCTCAAGGCGCTGTTCCTGGCCGGCGAACCGCTGGACGAGCCCACGGCCACCTGGATTGCCGACGCGATCGGCAAGCCCATCATCGACAACTACTGGCAGACCGAGACGGGGTGGCCGATCATGGCCATCTGCAACGGGATCGAAAAAGCCCCCACCAAGTTCGGCTCACCCGGCAAGGCCGTGTACGGCTACGACGTGCGCCTCATCGATGAGACCACCGGCGAGGAAATCCACGAGCCCAACAAGAAGGGGGTGATCGCTGTGGAAGGCCCGTTGCCTCCGGGCTGTCTGCAAACCGTCTGGGGCGATGACCAGCGTTATGTCAAGACCTACTGGTCGAGCATCCACGGCCGGACCATGTACAGCACCTTCGATTGGGGCGTGAAGGACGCCGACGGCTACTTCTTCATCCTGGGCCGTACCGACGACGTGATCAACGTGGCGGGCCACCGCCTGGGTACCCGCGAGATTGAGGAGAGCATTTCCAGTCACCCCAACGTGGCCGAAGTGGCGGTGGTGGGTGTGGCGGATCAGCTCAAGGGGCAGGTGGCCGTGGCCTTTGCCGTGCTGAAGGACGCCTCCCTCGCGGCCACCCCGGAAGATGCGCTGAAGCTGGAAGGCGCCATCATGAAGGTGGTGGACGATCAACTGGGCGCCGTGGCGCGGCCAGCGCGGGTGCGTTTCGTCCACATCCTGCCCAAGACGCGTTCCGGCAAGCTGCTGCGCAGGGCGATTCAGGCCGTCTGCGAAGGGCGTGACCCCGGTGACCTCACCACCATGGATGACCCGACTGCCCTGCAGCAGATCCGAGAGCTGGTGGCCTCCTGAGCACCTCTTTCTGAGTACGCCCGGCGGTATGGCGTGTCGCCGGGTGCTAATATTTGCATATTTCAGCAGCATGGGCGGGGTGCCGCAGGGCCGGCGCATCGTTTCCAGACGCAGAAGGGTGCGGTGAGATATGCAGGAAACCATGGATTCGGACGCTGGCGAGGACAAGGCCCGGGTTTTTGAGCAGGCCGCTGAGCTCTTTGGCATCCTGGCTACCCCCATGCGCCTTCGCATTCTGAGCGCGCTGTGCGATCGGGAAAAGTCGGTCTCCGAGCTGCTCGCCGAAATCGACACCACGCAACCCAACCTGTCGCAGCACTTGAACCTCCTGTACCGCTCCGGCGTGCTGGCCAAGCGCAAGGAGGGCACACAGGTCATCTATCGGGTGCAAAGCGAGCGGGCCGTGACGCTGTGCCGCACCGTGTGCACGCAGATTGCCATCGAGATGGATGAGCCCTCCAGCATTCCCCTGTCCGAGCGGCTCTCGCCACGAGCCTGACTTCTTGTCTTCCAAGCTCGGCCTACAATGGGCCATGGGTATCCGGTCTTTAGCCTTGTCTTCGCGTCTTGGCCTGTCCTCACTGGCGCTGGTCCTGCTCGCGGGTTGCAGCACGGTCAATCTGGGGGTGTCCGTCCCCGTGGGACGAGGCGCCGGAGTGGGAGTCAGCGTCGGTTCCGATGGCCGTGTCGGGGTGGGTGTAGGCGTCTCGGTCGGAGCCGGCACCGTCAGTGTCGGGACGTCGGGTCAGCTGCCTGTCAATAAAGAAGAAGACACTGCCGAGCAGAAATAAATCATTCAAGCGGCAGGTGGGCCGGTGTGTTTGCGCGACACCAACCGGCCCGGCTGCAGGAGACATGCACGATTTCTTTGCCAGCCCTCCGCGTTCGGTGGCACAATGCGGGATTGCACAGGTCCTTCCAGTCACTGTCGCATCCGCCAACCGGTCCAGCCGTGTCGCGGAAGGTTTTTCCAACCAGCTAATGTTTCCTGCAGGGAAACGGAGGTCAGCGAACCCATGAGCGAGACGAACAGCGTCTACGTTGCTTACAACAGCAACTCCTATCTCTTTGGCGGCAATGCGCCCTATGTCGAAGAGATGTATGAAAACTACCTGGCCGATCCCACCAGCGTGCCCGATTCCTGGCGTGCGTACTTCGACGCGCTGCAGAACGTGCCCGCCGTGGACGGATCCGACGCTCGTGACGTTCCTCACCTCCCGGTCATCAACGCCTTCGCCGAGCGCGCCAAGCAGGGCGTCACGCAGGTGGTCATTGCCGCCGGTGCCGACTCCGACCTGGGCCGCAAGCGCGTTTTCACCCAACAGCTGATCGCTGCCTACCGCAACGTGGGGCAGCGCTGGGCCGACCTCGATCCGCTCAAGCGCGCCGAGCGTGAGCACATTCCCGAACTCGACCCGGCTTTCTACGGCTTTTCCGACGCCGACCTTGAAACCGTCTTCAACACCAGCAACACCTTCTTCGGCCGCGAGACCATGCCGCTGCGCGAGTTGCTGAATGCCCTGCGCGAAACCTATTGTGGCACCATTGGTGCGGAGTACATGTACATCTCCGACCAGACGCAGAAGCGCTGGTGGCAAGAAAAGCTGGAAAGCATTCGCAGCAAGCCGAACTTCACGGCTGAAAAGAAAAAACACATCCTGGACCGGCTGACCGCAGCGGAAGGCCTGGAGCGCTTCCTGCACACCAAATACGTGGGTCAGAAACGTTTCTCCCTGGAAGGCGGTGAGAGCTTCATCGTGGCCATGGACGAACTGATCCAGCGTGCCGGTGAGAAAGGCGTGCAGGAAATCGTCAT
>JAUVXK010000022.1 GCA_030603635.1 Burkholderiales bacterium
GGACCGAGGAGACAATCCAACACCAACAACATCTACCCAGCGTCCCTGAGAGATGCCTTTGTTCTGCGCCAGCCTTCGGGCTGGCGTTTTTTCTTTCAAGCCCGCGTGTCAAGCAGACGGCCGAGCGTATCGTCGGCGGCCTTGAGCACCTGCAGATTGGCCTTGAACGCATAGGTGGCGGACTTCTGCTCCACCAGGTCCCGGGTCAGTTCGGCGCCGGGCTGGGGCACCTTCTCCACCCGCGCCACCACCCCTCCACCGGCCTGGGCTTCCTGCTGCACCTGATCGCGCCGGAAGTCTGGCGTCTGGGCATTGGCCACGTTGTTCGCCGCCGCATTCAGGCGCACCTGTGCGGCCTGCATACCGGTTTGAGCGATCGAGAGGGTGTTCAAGGCTATGGCTCCCAAAAAGGCCAGTGTACGCCCAACCGAATCGACAGCCAAGCGCAAGGTTTTCCACGCGACGTTTGATCTGGCTCAAAAACCCGGGTCGGTACATGCATAAAAATGCCCATCGTCACAGCAAGTGGCATTAAATTGCATATCACTCTTCAGGAGACCCGCATGAGCCAGGAAGACACACTGATCGAAACCCCCGAGTCCGTGAGCAACGACCGCTTCGTCGAGGTCAGCTACGACGACGCGATTCCCAACAACGTGGACCTGTCTTCGGACCGGCAACTGCTCAAGGCGCTGGAAAGCTGGCATCCGGGCTACCTGGACTGGTGGAAGGACATGGGGCCCGACGGCTTCCAGGAGGCCGATGTGTACCTGCGCACCGCCGTGGGCGTGGACCCGGCGGGCTGGGCCAAGTTCGGTTACGTGAAAATGCCCGAGTACCGGTGGGGCATTCTGCTGGCGCCGAAGGTGGAAGGACGCACCATTCCCTGCGGCCGCCACAAGGGCGAACCCGTCTGGCAGGAGGTGCCCGGTGAATACCGTTCGCTGCTGCGCCGCCTCATCGTCATCCAGGCCGACACGGAACCCGCTTCCGTGGAGCAGCAGCGCTACCTTGGCAAGACCGCGCCCAGCCTGTACGACATGCGCAACCTGTTCCAGGTGAACGTGGAAGAAGGCCGCCACCTGTGGGCCATGGTGTATTTGCTCGTCAAGTACTTCGGCAAGGACGGCCGCGAGGAAGCCCAGGCCCTGCTGGAGCGCCGCAGCGGCCAGCAGGACAACCCGCGCATCCTGGGTGCCTTCAACGAGCGCACGCCGGATTGGCTGAGCTTCTTCATGTTCACCTACTTCACCGACCGCGACGGCAAGATGCAGCTGGCCGCGCTGGCCGAGAGCGGCTTCGACCCGTTGAGCCGCAGCTGCCGCTTCATGCTCACCGAGGAAGCACACCACCTGTTCGTGGGCGAGACCGGCGTGGGCCGCACGGTGGAGGCCACCTGCGCCGCCATGCAGAAGGCCGGCATCACCGACCCTTACGACACCGAAGCCATCCGCAAACTGGGCGTGGTGGACCTGCCGCTGCTGCAGCGCAAGGCCAACTTCCACATGAGCGTGACGCGCGACCTGTTCGGCTCCGAAATCTCGTCCAACGCCGCCGACGCCTTCAGCGCCGGACTCAAGGGCCGCTTCAACGAAGCCAACCTGAAGGACGACCACCAGCTGCAGGACGACACCTATCCCGTGATGCGGGCGGTGGACGGCCACATCGTGACCGAAGACGTGCCCGCGCTGCGCGCCATCAACAGCCGCCTGCTGGACGACTACATCGCCGACTGCCAGGGCGGCATTGACCGCTGGAACAAGACGATCGAGAAGTTCGGCATCGACTTCCGCTTCGCCCAGCCGCACAAGGGGTTCAACCGCCGCATCGGGGAATTCGCCGGCCACCGCATCAGCCCGGACGGCCGCCTGCTGACCGAAGCCGAATGGCAGGCCGGCCAGGGCGAATGGTTGCCGAACGACGCCGACAACGCCTTCATCCACTCGCTGATGCAGCCCTGCCACCGGCCCGGCGAATACGCCAGCTGGATCGCCCCGCCCCGCATGGGCATCAACCAGCAGCCGGTGGACTACGAGTACGTGAAGATCGACTGATCAGCGCGTGCGGTTGAGCAGGGCGTACAGGAGGATGGCCCCGAAGGTGGCCGTTCCGATGCCGCCCAGCTCGAAACCACCGAACTTCAGGGTGAAATCCCCGGTGCCCAGCACCAGCGTGATGGCGGCCACCAGCAGGTTCTTGTTGTCGGAAAAGTCCACCTTGTTGTCGACCCAGATCTTGGCACCGGCAATGGCGATCAGACCGAACACCACGATCGAAACACCGCCCATCACGGCCAGCGGAATGGCCTGGATCACCGCGCCGAACTTGGGGCTGAAGCCGAGCAGGATGGCCATCAGCGCCGCGATGACGAAGATGGCGGTGGAATAGATCTTGGTCGCGGCCATGACGCCGATGTTCTCGGCGTAGGTGGTCACGCCCGTGCCCCCGGCGCTGCCGGCCACCATGGTGGCCACCCCGTCGCCCATGAAGGCCCGGCCCATGTACACGTCCAGGTTCTTGCCGGTCATGGCGGTCACGGCCTTGATGTGACCCAGGTTCTCCGCCACCAGGATGATGGCCACCGGTGCGATCAGCAGCATGGCGTTGGCCTCGAACACCGGGGCGCTGAAGTTGGGCATGCCGATCCAGGCGGCATTCGCGACACCGCTCAGGTCCACAGGCTGGCCTAGGCCCAGGCCGTTGGTGAGCACGGCGTAGATGACGCTGGCCACGATGAGACCCATGAGGATGAGCAGGCGCTGCACCATGCCCCGGGTGAACACCGCCACCAGTGCCACGCTCACGAAGGTGATCGCCTGCATCCAGGCATCGAACGCCGTGGGCGACATGTTCTTGATGGGGATGTAGGCCAGGTGCAGGCCAATCACCGCCACCACCGAGCCCGTGACGACCGGCGGCATGAAGCGCTCGATCCAGCCGGTACCACCCACGTGCACGATGGCCCCGATGATGAAATACAGTAGGCCGCAGGCCACGATGCCGCCCAGCGCCACGCCGATGTTGGGGTTGGAGCCCGGCCCCACATAGCCGCTGGCCGCGATCACCACGCCGATGAAGGCAAAGCTGGAGCCCAGGTAGCTCGGCACCTTGCCTCCCGTCATCACGAAGAAGATGAGCGTGCCGATGCCGCTCATCAGCACCGCCACGTTGGGGTCGAACCCCATGAGGAGCGGCGCCAGCACCGTGGCCCCGAACATGGCGATCAGGTGTTGCACGCCCATCACCGTGCTCTGCCCCCAGGGCAGGCGCTCGTCGGGGCCGATCACGCCGCCGGCCTGCAGGGCCGCCGGGCTTTTCTCCGTCCATTGGAACATGGGAACCTCACTCCTCGGTGTTAAATGGCGCGATTGTGCCCGAACGGCAAGTTTCGTGTCAGGATTGACGCCGATGCGATAAGCACGGAGGCCGACTTGCGAATAATGCGGTCCAGAGGAGACTAGCACCACCATGGCCCATCCCCCGTACATCCCCCAGATCCGCCTGTACCAGAACTGGCTGCATGAGCAGCGCGGGCTCACGTTCGACAGCTACGACGCGCTGTGGCGCTGGTCCACCACCGACCTGTCGGCCTTCTGGCAGAGCATCTGGGACTACTTCCAGATGCAATCCCCCACACCGCACACGGCGGTGCTTGAGGGGGGCCCGATGCCCAACGTCCACTGGTTTCCCGGGGCCCAGGTCAACTATGCGCAACAGGTGCTGCGTCATGCGGCCCCGGCCCATGCGGCGGGCCAGCCCGCCATCATCAGCGAGGACGAACGCGGCCGCGTGCGGGTGCTGGGGTGGCCGGAGCTGCGGCGGCAGGTCGCCTCGCTGGCCCTGTCGATGAAGGACATGGGTGTGCAGCGCGGTGACCGCGTCGCCGCTTACCTGCCCAACGTGCCGGAAACGGCGGTGGCCTTTCTGGCCTGTGCCAGCATTGGCGCCATCTGGAGCGTCTGCGCGCCCGACATGGGGACCCCGGCCGTGCTCGACCGCTTCCGCCAGATCGAACCCAAGTTGCTGATCGCCGCCGATGGCGTGCACTACGGGGGCAAACCGCTGGACCGCTCCGCCACCGTGAACGAACTGCGTGAAGGCCTGCCCAGCGTGCAGCACCTCATCACCCTGCGCACACCGTATGCCGCCGAGCGCGTGGCCGGCGCCGCAGACTTCGAGGCTCTGACCGAGCGAGACAACGCGGCCACGGCCGCCTTCGAGCCCGAATGGCTGCCCTTCGAGCACCCGCTGTGGGTCGTGTATTCGAGCGGCACCACCGGACTGCCGAAGCCTATCGTGCATGGCCACGGCGGCATCCTCATGACCATGCTGGCCGCCAAGATCCTGCACAACGATATCGGTCCCAGCTACGCGCCCAACAGCTTCGGTGAACGCTTTCACTGGTACAGCTCCACCGGCTGGGTGATGTGGAACGCGCAGGTGGCAGGGCTGGCCGGCGGCACCACCATCGTCCTGTACGACGGCAACCCCGGCGGCAGCAAGGAACACCCGGACTGGCACGTGCTCTGGCGTTTCGCGGCCCGGCACCGTGTCACCTTCTTCGGCGCCGGTGCCGCCTACTACGCCAACTGCATGAAGGCCGGCGTGGACCTGCCCGGCCTGCAGGCCGAGGACTTCGATCTCATGCGCATCCGCGCCCTGGGCACCACCGGCTCGCCCCTGGCCGAAGACGTGCAGCGCTGGGGCACAGCCCAGTTCGCCGCCCTGGGCACCCCTGACATCTGGTGGGCCAACATCTCGGGCGGCACCGACTTCTGCGGTGCCTTCATCGGCGGCCACCGCGAACTGCCCCAGGTGCCAGGCCAGATGCAATGCCGCCAGCTCGGGTGCGCGGTCGAGGCCTGGGGCGAGGACGGCCAGCCGCTGATCGGCGAAGTGGGCGAACTGGTCTGCACGCAGCCCATCCCCTCCATGCCCCTGTACTTCTGGAACGACCCGGGCCAGCAGCGCTACCTCTCCAGCTACTTCGACATGTACCCGGGTGTCTGGCGCCATGGCGACTGGCTCAAGATCGGCACCGACGGCGGCTGCGTCATCTACGGCCGCTCCGACGCCACCATCAACCGCCACGGCCTGCGCATGGGCACAAGCGAGATCTACGCAGCGGTGGAAGCCCTGCCCGAGGTGCTCGACAGTCTGGTGGTGGACCTGGAGTACCTGGGCCGTGAAAGCTACATGCCCCTGTTCGTGGTGCTGCGCCCGGGCGTGACGCTGGACGACGCCTTGCGCGAGCGCATCGCCGGGGCCATCCGCAGCGCGCTGTCACCACGCTTCGTGCCCGACGCAATCGTGCCCATGGGCGAGATCCCGCGCACCCTGAGTGGCAAGAAACAGGAGCTGCCGGTCAAGAAGCTGCTGCTCGGCCAGCCGATCGAGAAGGTGGTGAACCGCGACGCCATGGCCAACCCTGGTTGCCTGGACGCCTACGTGGCCTTTGCCCAGGCCCGCCTGCAACGGGCCTGAGGCGGATCAACGCCGCCGGCTCACCAGCACGATGCCGGCGGCCACCCCCACGAGGGCAAGCAGCAGGGCCAGCGTCAGCGGCTCGCCCAGCAACCCGACCCCGAACAGCAAGGCAAACACCGGGGTGAGGAAGACGAACGACGACATCTGCGTGGCCGGGTAGTGGCGCAGCAGCCACATCCAGGTCAGGTAGCTGGCGAACGCCCCGATCACGGTTTGCAGGGCGATCGAGCCCCAGGCCAGGCCGGAATAGTCCCAGCGCCAGGTTTCGCCCAGCCCCAGCGACAGCAGCGGCGCCACGATGGCCGTGACGGCGACCTGGTAGAACAGGGTTTTCTCGGCACTGGCCTGAGCCAGCATCGTGGTGCGGATGACGAGCGTGGTCAGCCCCCACAGGATGCCGGCGGCCAGCGCAATCGCATCGCCCATGAGCTGGGTGCGGGTGGAGTGGGTGAAGCCCTCGCTGAAGGCCACCGCCACCGAGGCGAACGCCACCAGCAAGCCCACCCACTGCAACGTGCGCAGCTTCTCGCTGGGCACGAACTGCGGCAGCAGCAGCGCCACCACGAACGGCGAGGTGTAGAGGAAGACGGTCAAGCGCGAGGCCGTGGTGTACTGCAGGCCGATGTAGATACAGGCAAATTCGCCGGCAAACAGCAGCCCGGCCAGCAAGCCGCCCTTGAGGGTGCCGTCGCGCTGGAACAAGGGCACCCCGCGCCACTGGCACCAGAGCCACAGCAGCGCCGTGGCCCCCACGAAGCGCAACGTGGCCTGCCACAGCGGGGGCACTTCGGCCACGGTGGTCTTGATGAGGATTTGCTGGAACCCCCAGAACGCGCAGCACACCAGCAACAGCGTGATGGCGAGGCGGTCGAGGTGATCCTTGCGTGTCGGCGGGGTGCTCACAGCGGGTGCTCCGTGTAGAAGCGCCCACCGTGGTAGAGCAGGGGCCGCACGTCTCCGCGGTGCTGGCAGCGTTCCACCTGACCCACGAAGATCACGTGGTCTCCCTCCTCGTAAAGGCTGCGGTTGAAGCATTCGAACGTGGCGATGGCCCCGTCAAGCAGCGGGGCCCCGGAAGCCCCTTCGGAGTAGGCCACGCCCTGCCAGCGGTCGACCCCCCGGGCGGCAAAGCGCTGGGCCAGTTCGCGCTGCTGGGCGCTGAGCACGTTGATCGCGTAATGTGAGCCCTGACGGAACACGGGCAGCGCACTGGACTGGTTGGAGAGGCTCCAGAGCACGAGCGGGGGCGACATCGACACCGAGTTGAAGGAGTTCGCCGTCAGCCCCACCAGCGCCCCGCTGTCGGCGCGGGCGGTGACGATGGTCACGCCCGTGGCAAAGCGACCGAGGGCGGCCCGGAAACTGTCGGCGGTGGGGGGGAGCATGGGCGAATTGTGCCTTGTTCGTACAGGCGAAGCGTCGCGCAGGGGGCAATCCCCCGGTCAGGTGGCCGGAGCGGCGCTGAGTTCAAGCACCGCCACGCGGTCCCGGCCCAGGCGTTTGGCCTGGTAGAGCGCCCGGTCGGCCAACAGGATGAGGGCATCGGCACCCAGGCCCGAGGCGGGCAGCTCACACGCCACGCCCGCGCTCACAGTCACCACTCCGAGCGGACTGCCGTCATGCGGCAGGCGACACGCCCTCACCTCGTCCACCACACGGTGGGCCAGCCGCAGGGCGCCGGCCAGTTCGGTGTCGGGCAGCAGCATCGCGATCTCCTCGCCACCGTAGCGGCAGACCACGTCGCGGGGACGCTGCGCCTGCGACTCGACGATGCCGGCCACCAGCCGCAGGCACTCGTCGCCGCGCTGATGGCCATAGGTGTCGTTGTAGGCCTTGAAGTGGTCCACGTCGAACAGCACCAGACCCAGGCTCTGCTGCGACCGCTGGGCATTGCGCCACTCGCGTTCGAACATGGCGTCGAAATGGCGCCGGTTGCCGATGTCGGTGAGGGCGTCGACATGCGCCATGGCGTGCATGCGCTCGGCCTGCTGCTTGAGCAAGCGCTCGCGGACGACGGAGGGCGTCACGTCCCAGACCTGGATCATCAGGTAGCGCCCACCGGCCTCGCGGGCCTGGGCCGCACCCATCGGAACGATCTGGATGCTCTGCTTGAGCAGGCGTTGCGGCGAGGCGTCGCCAGCAAGCCCGTAGAGCGGCAAGGCCGAAGGGTGCAGCGTTTCCGACAGCAAGGTGGGGAAGCCGACGGTGCGCGCGCCGAGCAGACGCCGTTCGAAATGGCTGCCCTTGAGCGACGGGAAAACGGCGAAGAACGGGCGACCGACCACCTCCTCGGCCTGCAGGCGCGCCCGGCGCAGCAGCCAGGGATTGGCAAAGACCACGTCAAGTGACTCGTCAAGCACCAGCAGTCCGGCCTGGACGCTGCCCAGTGCCCACGCCATCCACGGTGGCGCACCCTGCGCCAGACTCACGCCTCGCCCCCCTGAAGCTGGCGGATGAACGCCGCCACCCGCTCTTCGAGCAGACCGGTGGAACGCATGTCGAGCAGGAAGGCCAGGTAGCCCCGAATGCTGCGGGTCGCGATCTCGAAGCGGACCTGCAGGCTCAGCAGCGGCTCATCGACGTCCTGCTCGGCAAGGAGCACGTCGGAGACCACGCCGAGCTCGACCTCGGGAAGGGAGCCGTCGAGCGTGAGTTCCAGGCTATCGGCCACGCTGGCCACCACCGAATTGAGGAGGATGTTGCCGATTTCGGCCAACGCCTCCTGCTCCATCTCACCCAGGTCCTCCAGCGGCACCTGTTCGCCCACCATGATCTGCACGAGCTGCAGGCTCTGCTCGGCCGGGAACATGAGAATGGCGTCGGTGACCAGATCCCCATGAAAGCCCTGACGCACGGCACTCACGCGCTTGTCATCGCCCCGCGTGAGCTGGCGAATCACCTCCGCCTTGGGCAGCAACTGCACCTCCGGGATGCTCAGCAGCACGGGCTCACCGGCAAGCTGGCTCAAGGCGTCGGCGGCCTGGCCCACACCCATGTTGAACAGCTCCGTGAGGGCGTCCAGTTCGAGTGGCGTCAGCTTCATGCGGCGGCCAGGAAGTGGTCCACCGCCTGCTGGATGGCGGTCTCGGTCACGGGCTTCTGGATGAACTTCACGCCCATGGCCTGCGCCTTGTCGCGGCTGTTTTCCTGGATGTTGGCCGTGAGCACCACGATGCGTGTCTGCGGCAGCAGGGCACGCAGGCGTTCGGTGGCCTCGAACCCGTTCATGCCGGGCATGTTCACGTCCATGGTGACGAAATCGGGCTGGATGTCCAGCGCCCGTGCCACCGCCTCGTCGCCCGACGCGGCTTCCAGCACTTCCCAGTCGGGCTGCAGCGACACCACCTTGCCCTTGATGATCATGCGCGAGACGCGGCTGTCGTCAACAATGAGCAGTCGCTTGGCCAAAGAGTTCCCCTGACATAAGTATTGTGATGGCTCGCCAGCCTGGCCGGCCGGCCCCGCATAAAACGGTTATTCTCACCGATTTCGGGGCCAGCCTCAATAGTTGCCCGACCGTTTCGGTCAGCGGAAGCGGGTGATGCGGCCGCTGCGGATGCCTTCCCAGTACTGCTCCAGCTCCCGCTTGACCACGGGCATGAGGAAGTACAGGCCGATGATGTTGGCGATCGCCATGGCGAAGATCATCGAGTCGGAGAAGTCGATGACGGGGCCCAGGGCCATGGTCGAACCGATCACCACGAAAACCAGGAACATGAGTTTGTATGACAGGTCCGCGGCCTTGCTGTCGCCGAACAGGTAGGTCCACGCCTGCAAGCCGTAGTACGACCAGGTGATCATGGTGGAAAAGGCGAACAGCACCACGCACACGGCAAGCACGTAGGGGAACCAGGAGATGGTGCTGCCGAACGCGGCCGATGTCAGTGCCACCCCGCGGGCCTCGCCGGCCAGATCGGTCACGCCGGCCGAGGTCACGTGACCGGTGATGATGATGACCAGTGCCGTCATGGTGCAGATCACGACCGTGTCGATGAACGGTTCGAGCAGCGCGGCAAAACCCTGCGAGACGGGCTGATCGGTGCGCACCGCCGAATGGGCGATGGCAGCCGAGCCGATGCCGGCCTCGTTCGAGAAGGTGGCGCGGCGGAAGCCCTGGATCAGCGCCCCGACCACGCCGCCGGCGACACCCTCTGCGGTGAACGCCCCGCTGACGATCTGGCCGAAGGCCCACAGGATCTGGTCGGCATTGACGATCAGCACCACCAGGCCGGCGCCCAGGTAGAGGAGCGCCATGCCGGGCACGAGCCTGGCCGTGACGGCAGCGATCGACCTGATGCCACCGATGATGACCAGCCCCACCACCGCAGCCATGATCAGCCCGAAGAGCCAGCCCTGGCCTGCCAGCGGACTGCTGGCGCCTCCGGTGACGTTGACCACCTGCTGGAAGCTCTGGTTGGCCTGGAACATATTGCCCCCGCCGATGGAGCCGCCGATGCAGCAGATCGCGAAGAACACGGCCAGAAACCTGCCCAGCCGCGCCCGGCCCTGCTCGGCCAGGCCCTTGGAGAGGTAGCGCATGGGCCCACCGGCGACCACGCCGTCGGCCTGGCGGATGTCGCGGTATTTGACGCCCAGCGTGACCTCCGTGAACTTCGACGCCATGCCGAGCAGGCCAGCCAGGATCATCCAGAATGTGGCGCCGGCGCCGCCGATGGCCACCGCCACGGCCACGCCCGCGATGTTGCCCAGGCCCACGGTGCCCGAAACGGCCGCCGTCAGCGCCTGGAACGGGCTGACCTCACCGGGGTGCTTGGGGTCGGCATAGCGACCGCGCACGATGTCGATGGCGTGCCTGAAGCCGCGGAACTGGATGAAGCGAAAGTAGAAGGTGAACACGATCGCGGCAACGATGAGCCAGCCGACGATCAGGGGAAACGCGGTGCCGGCCACGGGCACGGAATAGAAGATCAAACCCGCGACCAGGTCGGAGACGGGTTGTACGGTCGAGCTGATGCGCTCGTCCAGGGTCATGGACGCATTCAAAGGGGTCTCCTCGAACGATGTGGTTGTGATCCGCTTGTGGCGGACGGAAGGCACGTCTTCACGCCATGGCGCGTGGCGAGGACGATCCGACGAACCGCTGGTACTCCGTCTCGGACTCACCGGCGAAACGCATCGCCATGGCGGGCCGCTCGCCGCTGATCAGCTCGGCCAGGGCACGGCCCGATCCGGCTCCGTGCGTCCAGCCCAGCGTTCCGTGTCCGGCGTTGATCCACAGCCCTGCAATGCGGGTGCGACCGATGAGGGGAATGTTCGTCGGGGTGGCGGGGCGCAGGCCGCACCAGAACCGCGGATCGCCGCCCTGATCGGGCAAGCGCGTGTCGACGACACCCGGAAACACCTCTTCGATGCGGCGCACCAGCATCTGGCAGCGCACCTGGGCCAGAGGGGTGTCCAGCGCGAGGTCGAACCCTCCCAGTTCGATCGTGCCGGCCACCCGCAAACGGTCACCGAGACGGGAGATCGCCATTTTACGGCCGTCATCGATCAGACTGACCTGCGGTGTGCGGGCCGGGTCGCGCAGCGGCAATGTGGCGCTGTAGCCCTTGCCGGGATAGATCGGGACGCGGATGCCCACGGTGCGCAGCAGGGGGGTCGTGTAAGCGCCGCAGGCCACGACGACGGCGTCGGCCTCGAGCACCTTGGTGATGCCGGTCTGCACATGCTTGATGACCACACGCCGGATGCGGCCACCCTCTATCGCGAGCTGCTCGATGTGGTGGCTGTACAGCGTGTGCACCCCCTTTTCGTGACACAGCTCCGCCAGCTTCTCGGTGAATACGCGGGCATCGCCGTGCTCGTCGGTCTGGGTGTAGGTGCCGCCGACGATGCGGTGGGCAAAGGCCTGCAACGCCGGCTCGATGCGCAACAGTTCGTCGCGGTCCACCACACGGCGCTGCACACCATGTCGGGCCATGAGTTCGGCGGCCTTGCCCGCGCCGTCATAGGCCTGCTGGTCCACGTAGTAGTGGGCTATGCCGCGCTGCGAGCGGTGGTATTCGATGCCCGTCTCGGCGACCATGGCCTTGAGAGTTTCGTGGCTGTAGCGTCCCAGGGCGACGATCTGCGCCAGGTTGCGCTCGAAGGCCCGGTCGTTGCACTGGCCCAGGAAGCGCAACAGCCAGGCCCACTGGTCGGCGTCGAACTGGGGCCGCCAGAGCAGCGGGGCCTCGCGGTCGAACATCCATTTCAGCGCCTTCCAGGGCGCCTCCCGGTTGGCCCAGGGCTCGCAGAAGCTCACCGAGATCTGGGCGGCATTGGCGTAGCTGGTCTCCTGGGCGGCCTGAGGCTGCCGGTCCACGAGCGTGACCTCGTGCCCACGCCGCATCAGATGCCAGGCGGTGCTCGTGCCGATGATGCCGGCTCCCAGAACAATGACGCGCATACCGTGTCCCTTCTTCTCGATCCCCAAGAAAACCGCAGTATGCGAAATCCGTCAAGACCTGTGAAGTCGAATTAAACTAACGCCGGTTCAATAAGAATAACTGATCAGGAGACGCGCATGAGCACCTTCGATCCGGACGCGCTCGAATGCCTCGCGGCCATCGTGGAGGAAGGCGGTTTTGAACGGGCCGCCCAGCGGCTGTCGATCACCCAGTCGGCGGTGTCGCAGCGCCTGCGGGCCCTGGAAGCCCAGGTGGGCACGGTGCTGGTGGTCCGCAGCCGTCCGCTCAAGGCCACGGCGGCGGGGCAACTGCTGCTCAAGCACACCAAGATGATGCGGCTGTTGCGTGCCGATCTGGAACGCGACCTGCGCGAGCTTGCCCCCAACGCCACCCGCGGCCAGCGCGACGAGGACCGGATCGCGATCGCCGTCAACGCCGACAGCATCGCCACCTGGGCCCTGCCGGCGATCACCCCGCTGATCCGCGACGGTGTGGCGATCGAGATCATCCACGACGACCAGGACTTCACCCACGAATGGCTGCGCGAGGGGCAGGTCATGGGCTGCGTGACCTCGCTCGGTCAGGCCCTGCGCGGCTGCCGCCTGGAGCCGCTCGGGGCGATGCCTTACGTGGCCGTGGCGTCCCCGGGTTTCGCGGACGAGGCGCTGCAAGGCCGTCTCACCCCGTACAACTTTCATCGCGTTCCTTTCGTGGCCTTCAACCGCAAGGACGACCTGCAACGCGACTTCGTCTGTCAGGCGTTCGGGCTGGCGCGGGCCTCGCTCAAGCAGGTGTACGTGCCCTCCTCGGAGGGGCAGGTCCGGGCCGCCCTCGCCGATTGGGGCGTCACCGTGGTGCCCGAGCTGCTCGTGGCACCGCTGCTGCAGGACAGACAACTGGTGAACGTGGCTCCCAGCCACGCTTACAGGGTGCCGCTGTACTGGCACTGCTGGAACCTGGCATCGGACGTGCTTGACGGCCTGAGCCGGGCGTTGCGTCAGGCCGCCGCGGATTCGCTCGACCCGCTGTAACCCCCTCACCCGCCGACCTGTGGTGTGGCCCTCCCCGCGACGGTCACACCTCGACCAGACAGGCGGGCTGAAAGGCCTGCTGCTCTTCCTTGTCGGCATACCCAAGCGGGTTCGCCACCACCCGGCAGCCATGGAGCCGGTAATCCTGCGCGCAGTGCAGGTGCCCATGGAGCCAGACATCGGCCTGCGCCAGCCAATCGTCCAATGCGTTGCAGAAACCGGCCGTGCCGGGATTCACGCCGTAGCGGGGGTCCTGGCTGCGCAGGCTTGGGGCGAAGTGGGTGACCACCACCGTCGGACCGTCGTGTGGCTTCTCCAGGGCCATGCGCAACCAGTCCTGGGCGGCAAGGGCCTCGTCGCGCATGGCCTGGGCATCGAACAGTCGGCCATGGCGCCGGGTCTGCATCTTGGCGAGGTAGTGGTTCGCCGCGCGAAAGGCCCGCTCGCGCAACTTGAGCGTGCGCGCCAGCGGATCGGCCGGCAGCCCCCGGCCCGCCACCGGCACCTGGGCCAGGGCGTCGTAGTCGCTCCAGAGCGTCGCGCCCACGAAGCGCACACCACCCATCACATGCACAGCTCGGTCCAGCCAGACGATGCCCAGCCGGTCGCAGGCCTCGCGCAGACCGCGATGGGCGGCGTCGAAGTCCAAGCCGTCGTATTCGTGGTTGCCGGGGCAGTACAGCACCGGCACCGGCCAGCCCGCGTGCTGCAGGAGCGGGGAGAAACGACGCAGCCCCCAGTCGGGTTCGTCCATCACAGTCCCGTCGCGGCGAAGCTGGTAGGAGCCGATGTCGCCGGCCAACACCAGCACGTCGGCTCCGGGCGCTGGCTCCGCGACGAAGTCCGGGTTGGCTTCCAGATGCAGGTCGCTGAGCAGTTGAATCCTCATGCCCCGTCCTCCAGGGCAACGGCACGCCAGACGGCGTCGCGCAGCCAGCGCTGCGCCCCCAGCGACTGGGCCTGGCGGTGCCAAAGCATGTCCACGTGCACCGGCGGCATGTCCAACGGCAGCGGGCGGTGCACCAGCGCGTGCTCCTGGCCGGTCATGCCGACGAAGTGCCTGGGCAGCACGGTGAGCAGATCCGACGTGGCCACGACCTGCCCGGCGGTGAAGAACTGGTTCACCGTGAGCACCACCCGGCGCCGTCGCGACTGCGCCGCGAGCGCCTCGTCCACGAAGCCCCAGGGCCGCCCGGAAAAACTCACCAGCAGGTGGCGCGCGGCACAGTATTCGTCCAGGGTCAGTGGGCCCTCGGCCAACGGGTGGCCCTGGCGCATCACGACCACGTATTCGGTGTCGTACAGACGGCGGGCCTGGTAACGGGGTACATGGTCCTGCAGATGGGAGGCCCCCAGTTCCGCGAGCACCCCCGGGAAGTGACCGATCGCCAGATCCACCCCCCCGCCTTCGAGCAGTTCGCGCGGATCGCGAGTGGTCAGGGGCAGCACGCGCAAGGTCACCTGGGGTGCCTCATGATCGAGCAGGTGCACCAGCCCCGGCATGATCTTGGACGCGGTGGCATCGGCCATCGCGAGCACGAAGTGGCTGGTCGCCGTACCCGGATCGAATGCACCGGGAGCCAGGGCACCGCGCAACTGCTGCAGGGCCTCGCGTACGGTGGGCCAGAGCGTCGTGGCCAGCGGTGTCGGCTCCACACCATAGCCCGAGCGGCGCACCAGGTCGTCCCCGGTAAGTTCACGCAGACGTCTCAAGGCGTTGCTCACCGCCGGCTGGGTCATCGACAGGTTGTGGGCCGCGCGGGTGAGGTTGCGCTCGGCCATCACCTCGTCGAACACCCGCAGCAGATTCAGGTCGAGGGTTCTGAAGTTCAGCTCATTCATTCTTGTTGTGAATATAAGGCATCATAAAAATAAATTGGCATGACATGGGGGTTTACCCTAGCATTCGGTCTCATCAATGTTGCATTGCAACAAGTGGAGAATGACATGACCGCACTCGCCCCTGCTTCCCCTGCTGCCATCCCTGCCGGCTCCCTGACTGCCGGCCGGCCTGCTACCCGCCGCACCGACCGGCCCCTGGCCGCCCTGCTGCTCGCCGCGGCCGTGGCCGCCCTGGCCGTGGCCACGGATCGCCTCATGGCCTCTTGGGCCGATGAACACCTGCTGGCCACGTGGGTGGCTTTGTGGGCCGTGGTGTTTGCCGGCAGCCTGCTGCTGGCCGGCACTGCCCGCCGCACCGCCCAGCGCGTGGTGGCTGGGCTTGACCGATGGGCCCGTACCCGTGCCGAAGCGCGTGCCGAAGCCCGCTTCCTGTTGCTGGCACGCCACGATTCCCGCGTCATGGCCGATCTGCAAGCCGCCCGCGACCGCGCCGACACGGCCTCCCACAGCGAGGCCCTGGCCCCGATCGGCCTGCCCGAGCACGTGGCCACGCCGGCCGTCATCGCGGCCCAGGAGTGGAGTTGGAACGGGGGGGTCGTCATCAACCTGGGTGGCCAGCGCCGCATGGTGCCGTTCTACATCTGATCCATTCTGAACTCCGCCTTGCGGCGGGACGATACAAATGCAAAGGGCAGCCCAATGGGCTGCCCTTTGCGTTGCCAAGCAACCTCGTCGCTCGATACGGGTCAGGCCTGTGTCAGCCGGGCTTCCATCTTGCCCTTGGTGTCGATCAGCTCCTGAGGCAGGTGGTACGCCAACTTCTGGAACAACTCGGTGTGCATCGCGAGTTCGGCCTTCCAGTGCTCGGGGTTCATGTCGGTCACCGACTCGAACTGTTCGCGGCTGAAATCCAGCCCTTCCCAGGTGATCTCTTCGTAGGTGGGGCTGATGCCGAAGGCGTGGTCTTCGCCCTTCACCTTGCCTTCGATGCGATCGATCATCCACTTGAGGACGCGCATGTTGTCGCCATAGCCGGGCCACACGAACTTGCCGTCGGCGCCTTTGCGGAACCAGTTGACGCAGAAGATCTTGGGCAGGGTGTGGCCTGACTCTTCCAGCTTATGCTCCATGTCGAGCCAGTGCTGGAAGTAGTCGCTCATGTTGTAGCCGCAGAAGGGCAGCATGGCGAACGGGTCGCGGCGCACCACCCCCTGGGCGCCAAAGGCCGCAGCGGTGGTTTCGGACCCCATGGTGGCGGCCATGTAGACGCCTTCCATCCAGGTGCGGGCTTCGGTGGCCAGCGGCACGGTGTTGGAGCGGCGCCCCCCGAAGATGAAGGCGTCGATCGGCACGCCGGCGGGATCGTCCCACGCCGTGTCGAGTGCGGGGTTGTTGATGGCCGATACGGTGAAGCGCGCGTTGGGGTGCGCCGCCTTGGCGCCGGTTTCCTTGGCGATGGCGGGGGTCCAGTCCTTGCCCTGCCAGTCGATCGCATGGGCCGGGGCGTCGCCCATGCCTTCCCACCACACGTCACCATCGTCGGTCAGGGCAACGTTGGTGAAGATCACGTCGCGGTTCAGGCTGGCCATGCAGTTCGGGTTGGTCAGCGTATTGGTACCGGGAGCCACACCAAAGTAACCCGCTTCGGGGTTGATGGCGTACAGCTTCCCGTCGGCATGGGGCTTGATCCAGGCGATGTCGTCACCGATGGTGGTGACCTTCCAGCCGTTGAGGGCGGTCGGCGGGATCAACATGGCGAAGTTGGTCTTGCCGCAGGCGCTGGGGAAGGCAGCAGCCACGTGGTACTTCTTGCCTTCGGGGCTGGTCACGCCCAGGATCAGCATGTGCTCGGCCAGCCAGCCCTGATCACGGCCCATGATGGAGGCAATGCGCAGCGCCAGGCACTTCTTGCCCAGCAGCGCGTTGCCGCCGTAGCCGGAACCGTAGGACCAGATCTCGCGGGTTTCGGGATAGTGAACGATGTACTTGGTGGTGGGGTTGCAGGGCCACGCCACGTCCTGCTGGCCCTGGGCCAGCGGAGCACCCACGGTGTGCACGCAGGGCACGAACTCGCCGTCCACGCCCAGCACGTCGTACACGGCACGGCCCATGCGGGTCATGTGCTTCATGTTCACGACCACATAGGGGCTGTCGGACAGCTCCACCCCGATGTGGGCGATGTGCGAACCCAGTGGCCCCATGCTGAACGGGATCACGTACATGGTGCGACCCTTCATGCAACCGTCGAACAAGGGGTTCAACGTGGCACGCATCTCGGCCGGGGCCATCCAGTTGTTGGTGGGGCCAGCGTCTTCCTGCTTTTCCGAACAGATGAAGGTGCGGTCTTCCACGCGCGCCACGTCGGATGGGTCGGACCAGGCCAGATAGGAATTCGGCCGTTTGGCGGGGTTGAGCCTTTTGAGTGTGCCGGCCTGGACCATCAGGTCACACAGGCGGTCATACTCTTCCTCGCTGCCGTCGCTCCACTCGATGCGGGCGGGCTTGCACAGCGCGGCCATGTCGGCCACCCAGGCAATCAGCCTGGCGTTCTTGACGTAATCGGGCACGTTCAATTCGAGGCCCTGCATCACCGGTGCGTTCATGAGATCAACTCCAAAAGTAAGAAAGCGGATGTGGAAAGACCACGCCGCTTCCGGGAGTCAGACGATCTCAGGGTATGGCATCAGGCTTTCCATATCCCTTTCTTGACCGAGGGACTGCTGTCCAGCCCGCACCACGGGCAAGAACCATGAATTTTATGAAATGCGCATGAAATCGTCAGCGGCACTCCATGCAAAACTTGCATGGGTCAATGCCGCCAACAGATTTAAGTTGGTTTTTTATCAATGTAGCGCTTATTTGCATTTGCCTCGGTGGCCCATTACACTGTGGTGAACCGTCAGAAAACCCATGACCCCCGCCGCCCCGCGAGGAAACAGCCCAGGCGCAGTATCGAGTTCGCTGCGTTGGGCCCTACCCATCTTTGGTGTGGCGATCGTGGTGGTGATGTGGCTGGGCGTCTGGGCCTTGCTTGATGCCGATCGCCAACGCACGGAGCAGGAGGCGTACGCCAGGGCCGCGGCATCGACCCAGGCCTACGAGGCCCAACTGCAGCGGCTGCTGGAACAAGTCGAACAGCTCACTGCGTTTGTCGCGCTCCAGGCCGAGACGCGAGGTGCCCGCCTCGACCTGAGCCAGCTGGTACACCAGACACTGGCCAACCAGCCGGCCCTGCGAGGCCTGTTCGTGACCAACGAACATGGAGACATCATTGCCGCGGGGCTGGAGGAAGCGCCGCCGTCAGCCTACGGATCGGTGGCTGACCGGGAGTACTTTCTGGTGCACAAGACCGGGTACGACAAGGCCTTGTATGTGGGGGAGCCTATCCTGGGCCGTGTGGTCAACCGGTGGGTGGTGCACCTGAGTCGGGCGCGCCATGACTCCGACGGCTCCTTCGCGGGGGTCGTGGTGGCCACGGTGGACCCGGACCACCTGGTGCATTTCTACAACGAAGCGCAGTTCGGTCGCCAGGGCTTGGTCAGCCTCGTCGGCACAGACTGGATTCTGCGCGCCAGACGCTCGGGTGACCGGGTGTGGTTTGGCGACCGCGCCGGTCAGCACTTTCTGGCCCGGCAGTTCGCGAAGGCCCCGGCCGGCACTTACCTGGCCGACAGCCAGCTGGACGGCATCCAGCGGTTCATGGCCTATCGCAGCCTGCCGTCTTACGACCTCATCGCCTACACCGGCCTGTCTCGGCAGGAGGTCATGGCCGCCTACGAAGCCCGTCGGAACACGCTGCTGACGTTCTTCCTTGCCGCCACGTTGGCCGTGGTCGGGGCTTTCGTGATGTTCTCACGCCTCCTGCGACGGCTCTACGCCAGCCGCCAGGCAGCGGACGAGTCGGCTCGAAGGTTCATGGCCGCGTCGGATGCCCAGCTCGATGCTTTCTTCATCCTCAGTGCGAAGCGCGGCAAGGACGGGCAACTGGAGGACTTCATCTGCCGGCACGCGAACCGCCGTGCGATCCAGTGGCTCGACATGCCGCGGGAGCGGATCGAGGACCAGAGCGCGACCATGCACATCCCACCGGAACTCCGCCCGCGCCTGTTCGGCGCCTATTGCACGGTGGTCGAAACGCGCGAGCCCATAACCGAAGAGTTCGTGGTGCAGCGGGAAGGCCGCTCCCCCTTGAGCGTGGTGCAACAAGTCGTTCCGGCGGGCGACGGGGTGGCCATCACGATGCGTGATGTGACCGACCTGCGACGCAAGGAGCGCGAACTGAGAAACAGCCAGACGGCACTGGCAGCGAGCGAACAACGCCTGCGCGCCATCACCGACAACCTGCCCGTGCTGATTTCCTATATCGACCAGGCGCTTCATGTCCACTTCATCAACGCCACCTACGATCGCTGGTTCGGCCCTCCAGAAGCAGCGTCCGAAAACCCGAGGCTGAGCGATTACTGGACACCGGCGCTTTATGAGCAGCGCATACCCTATGTGATGCGCGCCCTGGCCGGAGAAACCGTCGAATACCTGACCGAGAGGGACACGCTGGCCGGAAGGCGGTTCCTGCAGAACATCTACATCCCGGACCGGGGCGAAGATGGAGAGGTGCGCGGCATCTACATGCTGAGCACCGACGTCACCGACCTCAAGCGGGCGGAGCAGGAGTTGGTGGAGTTGCTGCACACCGACACCCTGACCGGCCTGGCCAACCGCAGGAGTTTCAATGAGAAGCTGCCTCAGGCGATGTCCCGCGCCAGGCGCAACGGCACGGGCCTGGCTGTGCTTTACGTGGACGTCGACCGCTTCAAGGGAATCAACGACACCCATGGGCATCCCGCCGGGGACGCCGTGCTGATCGAGGTGGCACACCGACTCCGCCGCACGGTCAGGGTCTCGGATTTCGTCGCACGGATTTCGGGAGACGAATTCGTCATCGTTCTGGAAGACCTGAATGCCCCGATGGAAACGGCGTTCGTTGCCCGCAAGCTGATCCGGCAATTCGAAACCCCGGTGAGCACCGGTGCGGCCGAGGTGCCGGTCACCATCAGCGTCGGAGTGGCGTTCGAGAACGAGCAACTCGACGACGACACCCGGTTGCTGCACAAGGCGGATGAAGCGCTGTACCGCGCGAAAGCACAAGGCCGCAACGCCTATGTGATGGCCGCCTAGAGCCGGACACGAAAAAGCCGGCACGCGGCCGGCGGATTCGATGAAGCAGGAGGGACGATCAGGCCATGCTGACGGCGATGAAGGCCAGTAGGAAGATCAGCATGGCGCCGGCCAGGGGCAGCACCCAGGGAATGACGTCCACGATGGCCTCTGCCGGATCGACTTCGGCGGGGTTCTGCTCGTGCTGAGGGGCTTGGCTCATGGGGGCTCCTGAATGCGGTGATACGGTTTTACGCTTGATTTTAATCAAATCGCCGCCGACTCGAAACCGGCGTCCCGCAAAGCCTTCAACACCTGCTGCACGTGCTCGGGCCCACGCGTCTGCAGCACCAGTTCGATTTCCACGTTCTGCGCCGCCAGCAGGCTGAAGGCTCGCTGGTGCCGAACCTCGTTGATGTTGGCACCGGCATCGGCCACGGTGGTGGCGATGCGCGCGAGGTTGCCCGGTACGTCGCGGGCATTCACGCGGATCCGCGCCAGCCGACCGGCACGCACCAGGCCACGCTCGATGATGGAGGCGAGCAACAGGGGGTCGATGTTGCCGCCACACAGGATGAGCCCAACCCGCTTGCCACGAAAACGTTCGGGATGCCGCAGCAGGGCGGCCAGGCCGGCGGCGCCCGCACCTTCGACCAGCGTCTTCTCGATTTCGAGCAGCATCACGATGGCCTGCTCGATGTCGCCTTCGTCCACCAGCAGCCAGTCGGCCACATGCTCCCTCACGATGGCCTTGGGCAGCTCGCCGGGCGTGCCGACGGCGATGCCCTCGGCGATGGTGGTCTGACCCTGGGGCCAGTGGCTGCCGGTCATCGCATTGACCATGGCGGGAAAGCGCTGTACCTGCACACCGACGATCTCGATGTCCGGTCGGACGGCATGCGCGGCCAGGGCGATGCCGCCGATGAGCCCGCCACCGCCCGTTGCCACGACCAGGGTGTCCAGGTCCGGCTGGGCACGCAGCATCTCCAGGCCGACCGTTCCCTGCCCGGCGACGATATCGGGATCATCGTAGGGATGCACGAAGGTCAGGCCTTCGCGCTCGGCCAGTTCGCGGGCGTGGGCCCGGGCCTCGTCAAGCGAGTCGCCGTGCAACACCACTTCGGCACCAAAGCCCCGGGTACGCTCGATCTTCACCCCAGGCGTGAAACACGGCATGACGATGACGGCACGCAACCCGAGGCGCTGCGCGTGGTAGGCCACCCCCTGCGCGTGGTTGCCGGCCGACATGGCCACCACGCCCCGGGCGCGGGCGTCGGCATCGAGCTGCCCGAGCTTGTTGCAGGCCCCCCGCTCCTTGAACGAGGCCGTGTACTGCAGGTTCTCGAACTTGAGAAAGACCTGGGCGCCTGTCAGCAACGACAGCGTCCGGGATTCCAGGCAGGGGGTCTCGAGCACCTGGCCCTGGATGCGCTGGGCGGCCGCCTCGATATCGTCGAATGTGATCATGACACCGGATTGTGCGGGTTGACGGACAGGCCGTGAAGCCGACCAAGGGTTTCCATCAGGCTCTTCCATGTTGGATCAAGCTGGGTTATGGTTCGCCCCACAGGCCGGCTTGCCGACGGTGGCCGGGTCTGTGGCAGGAGTAGCCATCGGATGGTCAAGCGCTCGACATCACCCAGGGCCGGCGGGCAGGTGCTGCGAGAGCGCGCGCCCGCCCCGAAGCCAGCTGCGCCGGAGTCCCCCAGCCGCCAGCGTCAGGAACGCGCGCCGGCCCGGCCGGCCACGGCCAGCGCCGGCCCCCTGCTCCTGCCCCCCGGGGTGCGCGACGCGCCCGTGCTGGACCTGATGTGCTCGCATTTCGTACTGAGTCTCGTGGCTCGCCAGGGGGGCCGCTTCAACCTGCGGCGCGACCTCAACTCCCTGCTCGCGCTCGCCGGACGCCACCTGGTCTGGCCACCGACCATCCTGCGCCGTCTGCGCCAGTTCCTGCAACAACGCTGCCAAGACAACGAGTGGTGGCACGGGCAGGAAACGCTGAGCCCGGCCGCCTTTCTGGAACGTTTTGGGGTCTGGCAAGGCCCCTACGAGGAAGGCACCCTGTTTTTCCATCTGGACGAATACGCCCGCGAAGCCCCCAAGGACGTGATGACGGTGCTCGCCGCCACCGGCGACTGGCTGCGGCAGGCGCTGCAACGACGCTCCAGCCTGGTCGAGCGCAACATCGAGACGCTGGCCGGCCTGCTGCAGCTCAACGCCGGTGAAAAGGCCCTGCTGCTCTATGGCACCCTGGCCCGCTACCAGCGCGAGCTGCGCAACATCCTGGTCGAATTCAAGGTCCACAACGCCCCGGAAGCCTATGCCCTGCTGGCCGACGTGGCGGGCGTCAACGCCACGGACATCCGCGATGCGCTGCGCGCCGGCTCGCGGCTGGAGCGCATCGGCCTGGTGGACAACCTGCTGTCAGAGCACAACATCACCGACATGGCCGACCTGATGAAGGTCAGCGAGCGCCTGCCGCCGGTCCTGATGCGGGAATACCGCAACCACAACGAACTGATGGCGGTGTTCACCCGCCCGGCGGCGCGCTCCCCCCTGTCGCTGGACGACTTCGCCTTTGTGGCCGACGACGCGGCCCTGCTGCACACCCTGCTGCGGGAGGCCGTTGCACGCCGGGAGGCCGGGGTGAACGTGCTGATCTACGGGCCACCCGGCACGGGCAAGACCGAGCTGGCGCGGGTGGTCGCGCAGGCTGCGGGGCTGGAGCTGTTCGAGGTCGAGTACGCCGACCGCGAAGGCCACTCGCTCAGCGGCAAGGACCGTTACCGCTCGCTGCAGATCGCCCAGGTCTTCCTCAAAGGCACCGCGCGCTCGGTGCTGCTGTTCGACGAGGTGGAGGATGTGTTTCCCTCCGTGCCCGATGCCGGCACGCGAGGGCAGCGCGGCGAATCCCCCGGCACCGGGGGGAAGGCCTGGCTCAACCAGGTGCTGGAATCCAACCCCGTACCGACGCTGTGGATCACCAACCGCATCGAACAGATCGACCCCGCCTTCCGCCGCCGCTTCGCCTACCACCTGGAACTCAAGAGCCCTCCGCCGGGTGCCCGCGAGCTGCTGGTGCGCAAGGCGCTGGAAGGACAACCGGTCTCGGAGCGGCTGGTGGCCCGGCTGACCGAACGCCAGGGCCTGACGCCGGCCCAGATCCACACCGCCCTGCGCTTCGCCCGGCTGGCCTCTTCGGCCGACCCGCTCACCCAGGCAGCCGCGGATTTCGACCGCCTGATCGAGCGCCAGCTGCACCACGCCGACCAGGCCCTCGGACGACGCCTTGGGTCGGGCACCCGGCCGCCATCGCTGAACTATGGCCTGGAGTGGCTGCACATCGAATCGCGCCATGATCTGCCGCGCATCGTGGCCGCGCTGCGCGCCAAGGGCCAGGGCACGCTGTGCTTCCACGGACCGCCCGGCACAGGAAAAACGGCCCTGGCGGAACACCTGGCCCGCGAGCTGGAACGGCCGCTGATGATCCGTCAGGCCAGCGACTTGATGAGCAAGTTCGTCGGCGAAACCGAGCAGCAGATGGCGGCCATGTTCGCCGAGGCCGAAGCCGAGCAGGCCGTACTGCTGCTCGACGAAGCCGACAGCTTCCTGCTGGACCGCCACGGTGCACTGCGTACCCACGAAGTCAGCGAAGTCAACGAGATGTTGCAGGGCATGGAGCGCTTCCAGGGCATCTTCGTCTGCACGACCAACCTGATGGACCGGATCGACGCCGCAGCGCTGCGCCGCTTCACCTTCAAGATCCGGTTCAAACCGCTGACGCTGGCCCAGCGGCTGGCCCTGTTCGCCCGCGAGGCGATGAACCTGGGTGACACGGGCTCGCTGCCGGCCGAATGGGCGAACCGGCTGCGTGCCCTTGATCAACTCTGCCTGGGCGATTTCGCGGCCGTCAAACGCCAGTGGGACATCCTGCAGGAAACCGCGCCGCCGGAAGATTTTCTGTGCCAGCTGGAGGCCGAGCACCGCCTCAAACCCGAGGTGCGCGAACGGCGCTCCATCGGTTTCACGGGTTGACGACGCGCAACACCGCCTCCCCATAGGCTTCCAGCTTCTTCTGCCCCAGCCCGGGCAGACCTTGGAGATCCGCCAGCCGCTGTGGCTGGCGCTCGGCGATGGCGCGCAGGGTGGCGTCGTGGAAGATAACGTAGGCCGGCAGGTTGTGCTCGCGCGCCACGTCGGCCCGCCAGGCTTTGAGGGCAGCCAGCGTTTCGCGCGCGGCCAGGGTGAGGGTGGCTTCGGCGGCCACCAGCCGCTGGCGTGCGCCGGATCGGCTGCGCGGCGCGCTCGCCGTGGGCACCCGCAGCCGCACCTCGGTTTCTCCTCGAAGCACCTCGCGCGCGCCTTCGGCCAGGCGCAGGGTGTTGAAGTGCTCGCCGTCCACCCACACGGCGCCGCGCGCAATGAGCTGGCGCAGCAGGCTGCGCCATTCGCTTTCACCCCATTGGGCGCCGATGCCGAAGGTGCTGAGCCGGTCGTGCCCGTGCTGCTGCACCTTCTCCGTCGCCTTGCCACGCAGGATGTCGATCACATGACCCGCGCCGAAGGCGGTGCCGCTGGCCTGCTGCACGCGGTAGATGCAGGAGAGCAGCTTGCGCGCGGCCTCGCTGGCGTCCAGCGTCTGAGGCGGTTGGAGGCAGTTGTCGCAGTTGCCACAACGCGCCCCCACGGTCAGCCCATCTGGGCCTCCCTGCCCCCCGAGGGGGCTGCCCCCGCCTTGGGGCGGCCCGGCAGCGGGGGCCTGGCCGTAAGCCTCGCCGAAGTAGGCCAGCAAGCGCACGCGCCGGCAGTCGGTGGCCTCGGCCAGGGCGAGCAGGGCGTCCAGCTTGCCGCGCAACACCTGCTTGAACTCGTCGGCGGCCGGGCTTTCGTCGATCATGCGGCGCTGGTTGACCACATCCTGCAGGCCGTAGGCCATCCAGGCGTTGGCGGGTTCGCCGTCGCGCCCGGCGCGGCCGGTCTCCTGGTAGTAGCCCTCGATGTTCTTGGGCATGTCCAGATGCGCCACGAAGCGCACGTCGGGCTTGTCGATGCCCATGCCGAAGGCGATGGTGGCCACCATGATGAGGCCCTCCTCGCGCAGGAAGCGGTCCTGGTGGCGCTGGCGTATGGCCGAGTCCAGACCGGCATGGTACGGCAGGGCATGGAGCCCGGCGGCGGCCAGTTGTGCCGCCACGTCCTCCACCTTGCGGCGCGACTGGCAGTACACCACCCCCGCGTCGTGGCCGTTGGGGCCCATGTGCTCGTCGCGGATGAAGCGCAGCAGCTGCTGCAGGCTGTCTTTTTTCTCGACGATCTGGTAGCGGATGTTGGGGCGGTCGAAGCTGCTGACAAAGTGCTCGGCCTCTTCCAGCCGCAAGTGGTGCACGATGTCGGCCCGGGTGAGGGCGTCGGTCGTGGCGGTGAGGGCGATGCGCGGCACCTCGGGGAAACGCTCGTGCAACGCGGCCAGGCCCCGGTATTCGGGCCGGAAGTCGTGGCCCCACTGGCTCACGCAGTGGGCCTCGTCGATGGCAAAGAGGCTGAGCAGCCCCCGCTCGTACAGCGACTGCAACTGCGCCATGAAGCGCGGCGTGGTCAGGCGCTCGGGCGCGGCGTAGAGCAGCGTCAGCTCACCACGGAACAGACGCCGCTCCACGTCGGCGGCCTCGTCGCTGCTGAGGCTGGAGTTGAGGAAGGCGGCGCTCACGCCCGCCTCCAGCAAGGCGCCCACCTGGTCGTGCATGAGCGCGATCAGCGGCGATACGACGATCGCCACCCCTTGCCCCGCGCGGTGCCGCACGATGGCCGGGATCTGGTAGCAGAGCGACTTGCCGCCCCCGGTGGGCATGAGCACCAGCGCGTCGCCGCCCGCGCCGACATGCTCCACGATGGCCTGCTGCGGGCCACGGAAGCGGTCGTAACCGAAAACGTCCCGCAGAACGGTCAGGCAGTGATTCGCCACGGGTGATGCGGTGGCCGCATCGTGCCCGTGGGTGGGGGAGGCCTCAAGCAACAAGCCGGTCGCCCTCTCGGCTCACATCTGCTCCCAGGGCAGGCCGTCGTGGCGCCAGCCGTTGACGGTGGAGCGGTGGAAGCGCTCGTCGAGCTCGCCCTCGAAGCCATGCACCACATGGGCTACGTCGGTGAACCCGGCGGCTTCCAGCGCCTTGCCGGCATCGAGCGTGCGTTTGCCGCTGCGGCAGATCAGCAGGATGGGGCGGTCCTTGCGGCCCGCCTCCTCCTCCACCTGACGGGCGAACCGTTCGGGGTCGGGAGTGAGGTCGGGATAGTCGTACCAGGCCACATGCACCACGCCGGGCGGACGGCCCACGTACAGGGATTCGATCTCCATGCGCACGTCCACGAACAGCGGGGCCTGCTCGGGTGGGTCGCCGGCATGCGCCTGCAGCCAGGCCCAGGCTTCACGGGGTTGGAGGTGCTTCATGGGTCGTATTGTCGCTCCGGATATGCCGCTGAACAGGAACCGAGGCGGTACAGGCAGGTCAACGGCTGCGTTCCAGATAACGCTTGCGCCAGAAATAGAGGCCGAGCGCCGCCGCCGTCAGGCCCATTCCGAACAGCGCGAGCCAGAAACCGGACCGGGCATGCAGCAAGGGGATGAATTCGAAATTCATGCCGAATATCCCGGCGATCAGGTTGAGCGGCAGAAAAATTGCCGTCAGCGCCGTGAGCGTGCGCATGATGTCGTTGGTGCGGTGGCTCTGAGCGGAGAAGTGGATTTGCACCGCGGTCTCGGCGCTTTGCTCCAGCCGGCGCACATGGTGCACCACGCGTTCGATGTGCTCCAGCACGTCGCGGCTGCGCACCTGCAGCAGTTCACGTTCGCGCCGCGCAGCCGGGGTGTGGGGTGCCGGCCAGTCGGCCAGCGCTGCGGTCCAGTCGAGCAGGGCCACACGCTGGTCCTCGCTGATTTCGTCCAGCTCATGCAGGGCCAGCCGGGCGTCGAGCAGGCTGCGCCAGTTGTTGAAGCGGGTGCGCGGGTTGAGCAGCTCGGTCTGCCAGTGGTCCAGCTGTCGGGTGAATTCGCGGCGAAGGTCGAGGTAGGCGTCCACCATCTGGCCGACCAGGCGCAACATGAGGTCGGCCGGACTGCTGGGCATGGCGCGCACCGGTGCACTGCGCCCCGGCTCGTGCGTCTCCTGCTGTGGCTGACCCACGACGGCCAGCAGGCGGGCGGCATAAGCGTCGAGAATGCCACACGCCGGCGGGTGCACGGTGAGCAGCAGGCGATCGAAACGCACGAGGCCCACCGGTCGGGTGTCGATCCGGCGCAAGACCGGCATGCCGCCTCGCGGAGCCGGTCGCTGTCCGGTGCTGGCCCGCCCGTTCTGCCGCGACGCCTCGGCCGATGACGCCTGGGCCAGTCGGCGGAACACGAGCACGTCGTACCGCTCGGTGCTCTCGAAGGTGGACGGCAGTGACGGATTCAGCAGGTCGGACACATGCAGGTCCACCAGAGTGGCCCCGCACACGCGTTGCAGCATCGCCTGAACGTCGCCCAGCTGCGCCTCGAATGTCGGCTGCTCCATGGCCACCCAGACGAAGCCATCGTCAGGCAACGCTTCGAGCCAGCCCGTGAGCTCCCGGACCTGATGCCCCTGAAGAAAAAAGGTGCGCATGGGACGGGGCGAAGCGGTCTCAGCACCGCCGCAGCAGGCGTGCGGCCTCGCGGGCAAAGTAGGTGAGGATGCCGTCGGCCCCGGCGCGCTTGAAGGCCAGCAGGCTTTCCATCATCACCGCGTCGTGGTCGAGCCAGCCGTTCTGCGCGGCGGCCTTGAGCATGGCATACTCTCCGCTCACTTGGTAGGCGAAGGTGGGCACCTTGAACTCGTCCTTCACGCGGCGCACCACGTCCAGGTAAGGCATGCCGGGCTTGACCATCACCATGTCGGCGCCCTCGGCGATGTCCAGCGCCACTTCGCGCAGGGCCTCGTCGGTGTTGCCGGGGTCCATCTGGTAGACCTTCTTGTCGGCCTTGCCCAGGTTGGCGGCGCTGCCCACCGCGTCGCGGAAGGGACCGTAGAAGGCGCTGGCGTACTTGGCGCTGTAAGCCATGATGCGCGTATGAACGGCGCCGCTCGATTCGAGCGCCGATCGAATCGCTCCGATCCTTCCGTCCATCATGTCGCTGGGGGCAACGATGTCCACGCCAGCCGCAGCCTGGCACAGGGCCTGTTTCACCAGCACCTCGACCGTCGGGTCGTTCAGGATGTAGTGGTGCTCGTCGAGCAGGCCGTCCTGGCCGTGGCTGGTGTAGGGGTCCAGCGCCACGTCGGTCATGATGCCCAGGCCGGGCACCTGGGCCTTCAGTTCGGCCACCACACGGGGGATGAGGCCGTCGGGGTTGAAGGCTTCGCGGCCATCGGGCGTCTTGAGGGACTGGTCGATGACGGGGAACAGCGCCATCACCGGAATCCCCAAATCCACACACTCCTGTGCCACGGGCAGCAGCAGGTCCAGGCTCAGGCGCTCGACGCCGGGCATGGAAGCCACGGGTTCTCGGCGGTTGCGGCCTTCCAGCACGAACACCGGGTAGATCAGGTCGTGCACCGTGAGGTGGTGCTCACGCACCAGGTTGCGGGTGAACACGTCGCGGCGCAGGCGGCGCGGGCGCGACAGGGGGAAAGGAGCGGCGTTCGTGGTCATCCCGCTATTGTGGCAAAGATGGCACAAGCCGGCTCTTCCGCCGCCCCGCCGATTGCGTTACGCTCCCCGTTGATGAATGACGTCTCCCCCAACGACCTGCCGGCCGCCCCCCCCGAGGACGCGACCTGGCGCATGGCCGAGCATTGGCCGGAACTGGTGGCGGCCATCACCGATCAGTCCATCGACTCGGTGGATGCGCTGCTTCGCGGCCTGGAGCTGATGGTGCAGCGGGGCAAGCTCACCCCGGCCGAGTTCCAGGTCCTGGCCACGCCCGCGCAACGCCTGAAGCACTGCGGCATGCATGCCCAACAGATCATCCGCTTCCAAAGCGGGCGGGTGCGCCAGTCCCACGAGAAGATCGACCTGGCCTTCGTGGTCGAATCCGTGCTTCAGGAGCGCCGCGACGAACTCGCCATGCAGGGCATCACCGTGCGACGCAAGTTCCGGCCCGCCGAACTGCTGATCGACCCCACCCTGGGCTACAGCTTGGCGCAGGCCATGCTGGACTGGAGCGTGCGGCTCGGCGAGCACATCGACCTGAAGCTGGAACGGGCCGACGACCCACCCCGCGCCCGGCTGTGGATGAAGATTCGCACCGACGAAACCCCCTCGCAGGCGGACGTGTTCATGGACAACATCCAGTGGCTGCTCCTGCGCCAGATCGCCGCGACCGACGGCGGCATCGAGTTGCAGCGCGCGGTGGCACCCGATGGGATCGAGCTGACCGCGTGGTTCAAGCGGGTGCTCACGGCGGGCCCGTCGGCGGACCCGGGCAGCGACCGGGCCGACGGTACGCCCTCGACCGTGTTCAAGACCGTCAGCGGCGCCTATGTGCTGGTGTGTTCCGCCTCGCCCGACACCCGGCTGCGGGCGCTGGGCATCGTCAAGCAACTGGGCGTGGCCGCCGACGGAGTGGCCAGCGCGGCGCAGACGCTTGCCGCGATGCGTGACCGCGAAGTGCACCTGCTCATCCTGGACGAGGACAACCCACCTGCCGACATCGCGCAGCTGCGCTACGACCTGGCCGCGATGCACCCGGACCTGGCGGTGCTCCGGCTGGTGGTGCCGCGTGCCCGCGCCAAGGATCCGAAAGACGGCGACACCGCCGTGATGGCCGAAAAGATGAAGGTGCCGGTCGATGCGCTGGAGCAGTCGCTGGGCTCGGCCGTCATGTTCACGCTGTCGAATGTGATCTGAGACACTGTCGCCATGATCTCATCACCGACGGACTGGTTTCAAGGCTTCGAGTCGCACACCCTGCGTCTGCCAGACAGTCACGTGCATTACCGCATCGGGGGACCGACCGATGCCCCAGGCCTGGTGCTGCTGCACGGCTTTCCCCAGACCCACGTGATGTGGCACCGCGTGGCCCGTGCGTTGGCAGGGCACTACCGTCTCGTCCTGCCGGACCTGCGCGGCTATGGCGATTCCGCTGCCCGTGTGCCCGACGCCCCCGACCACGCTCCGCACAGCAAGCGGGCCATGGCTGCCGACGTGGTGGCCCTGCTGGATCACCTCGGCATCGACCGGGCATTCCTGTGCGGCCATGACCGGGGCGGCCGGGTGGCCCACCGACTGGCACTGGACCATCCGCAGCGGGTGCGCAAGCTTTGCGTCATCGACATCGCGCCCACGCTGGACATGTACGCCCGCACCGACATGGACTTCGCCCGCGCCTACTACCACTGGTTCCACCTGATCCAGCCCGCGCCGTTGCCCGAAACCATGATCGGCGGCTGCGCCCACAGCTACCTGCACACCAAGCTCGGAGGCTGGGGTGGTCAGGGCCTCGGCCACTTGGAACCCGAAGCGCTGGCCGAATACGAGCGGTGCTTCTGCCGGCCACACGCCATCCACAGCGCCTGCGAGGACTACCGGGCCAGCGCCGGCATCGACCTGGAACACGACGCCGCCAGTCGGGCCCGCCACGAGCGCATCCCTTGCGACACGCTGGTGCTGTGGGGTGAGCGCGGCGTGGTGCAGCGGCTGTTCCGTCCGCTCGAACTCTGGCAGGCCCAGTGCAGCGGTCGGGTGTTGGGTACCGCCCTGCCCGCAGGCCATTTCATTCCCGAGGAACTGCCCGCCGAAACCGCCGAGGCCCTGCGCAGGTTCTTTGTCTGATCGCCGACATTCAATGGTTTTGAACGGCGTCACGAAATCCATTCGACGCCCGGAGCCGGTCGATTCCCTACAGTCTCGGCATCACAACCCGATGGAGTTCATCCCATGTTTCTGCAAAATCCCGTCTTTCCTCTGGTCGCTCGCCTGCTGATGGTGGCCCTGTTCCTGCCTGCGGGCCTGAACAAGATCACCGGCTTCGAAGGCACCGTGGGCTACATCGCCTCCGTGGGCTTGCCACTGGCCACGCTGGGCGCCATCATCGCCATCGTGGTGGAAATCGTCGGTCCGCTGGCCCTGCTGGCCGGCTTTCAGACGCGCTGGGCCGCCCTCGTGCTCGCCGTGTTCACCCTGGCGGCCACGGTGTTCTTCCACAACTACTGGGCCATGCCGGCCGAGCAGCAGTTCGTGCAGCAGCTGATGTTCTTCAAGAACCTCGGTGTGGTGGGCGGCCTGCTGGCACTGGTGGCCAGCGGTGCCGGGGCCTGGAGCCTGGACGCCAAGCAGGGCCGCGCCTGAACGCGGACCACCCCTTACGGAGACCCGCATGACCACACCCGCCACGCCCGACACCCACCGGACCCTGCATGGACAGGAGAAGGATCTGGGCGGCGGGTTCGTGGTGCGGCGCCTGTTGCCCCAGGCAGGGCACCGTTCGGTGGGGCCGTTCGTGTTCTTCGATCACATGGGTCCGCTGACCGGCATCGGTCAGCGTGAGCACGACGTGCGGCCCCACCCGCACATCGGCCTGGCCACGCTCACCTACCTGTTCGCGGGCGCCATGATGCACCGCGACAGCACCGGCGCGGTGCAACGCATCGAACCCGGGGCCGTCAACCTCATGACGGCTGGCCAGGGGGTGGTGCACAGCGAACGCACACCCGAAGACCTGATCGGCCAGCCGGTGCAGACCCATGGCCTGCAACTCTGGCTGGCCCTGCCGCGCACCCATGAGGAGGCGCCAGCGGCCTTCGAACACCTGCCCGCCGATCGCCTGCCCGACGTCATGCACGGGGGCGTGCAGATCCGCGTGCTGGTGGGCGAGGCCTTCGGCGCTCGCTCCCCCGCGGCACTGCCCATGCAGACCTTGTACCTGGACCTTCGTCTGCCCCCCGGTGCCACGTTGCGTTTGCCTCGGCTGGCACCGGAAGTCGCGCTGTACGCGCCCGACACGCCCTTCGTGGTGGACGGACAACCCGTGGCCGCACGTGTGATGGCGCTGCCCGACGCCAACGGCTTTACCGTGAGCGCCCCGCCCAATGCCCCCGCCCAAGTCATGCTGGTCGGCGGCGAGCCGCCCGACGCCCCGCGCTACCTGTGGTGGAACTTCGTCTCCAGCCGCCGTGAGCGCATTGAGCAGGCCGTGGCGGACTGGGAGGCGGGCCGTTTCCCGGTGGTTCCGGGGGAGACGGAGCGCATTCCCGCGCCGCCGTGGCGGCCGTTGAAGGCGCCGTAACCCGTCAAGCCTGCCCGGCCTTCACCTTCAGGCGCCAGGCGTGCAGCAGCGGCTCGGTGTAGCCGCTGGGTTGCTCCTTACCCTTGAACACCAAGTCCAGCGCAGCCTGGAAGGCGGCCCCGTTGGGATT
>JAUVXK010000105.1 GCA_030603635.1 Burkholderiales bacterium
GGCATCTCCCTCCATGGGGGCGATCTGCATGGACCGTGGCTCCAGGTGCATGTGCATCAGGCACACACCGCAGCGGCCATGCCGTGCCACCACCGTTTCACCCGACAGACCGTCCGCCCCCGCGCGCCGCAAGGCCCAGACATCGTTGATGATGTCCACACCCAAGTCCAGGCATGCCTGCATCACCTCCGGCTTGTAGGTGTCCACCGACACCGGCACCTGCCACGTCACCAGCTCGCGGAGCACCGGCACGAGCCGGTCCAGCTCATCCTTCAGGGACAACGGGGGTGCCCCTGGCCGCGTGGACTCCGCCCCCACGTCAAGGATGCCGGCGCCGTCCTGGACCAGTTGTTCGGCCTGCTTCAACGCATCGGCGGGGGACAGAAAGCGACCCCCATCGGAAAATGAATCGGGCGTCACGTTGACGATGCCCATCAGCACCGGGGCGCTGAGGTCGATCGAAAAGCGGGTGGTCTGCCAGTGGGCCTGCATGGATCTTGTCGGATGAAAAAAGGGGCCGTCAGGCCCCTGGGTGCATCTCCACGACGGATCAGGCCGCGGAGGGTGCGGGATCGGACTTCACGGCGGGAGTCCCCCCGCTGTCACCACCCCCGGTGCTGGGGTTGCGCGGCGTGAAATCCTTCGGCGGGCGCGGCGGCTTGCCGGCCATGATGTCGTCGATCTGGTCGGCCTCGATGGTTTCCCATTCGAGCAAGGCCTTGGCCATGGCGTGCATCTTGTCGCTGTGCTCCTCGATCAGGCGACGGGCCAGCGCGTACTGCTCGTCGATGATCCGACGGACTTCGATGTCCACCTTGCGCATCGTCTCTTCGCTCATGTTGGTGGTCTTGGTGATCGAACGGCCAAGGAACACCTCGCCCTCGTTTTCGGCGTAAACCATGGGGCCGAGCGCATCGCTCATGCCGTAGCGCATGACCATGTCGCGGGCGATGTGGGTGGCTCGCTCGAAGTCGTTGCTGGCACCGGTGGTCATCTGATTCATGAACACCTCTTCCGCAATGCGGCCGCCGAACAGCATGCTGATCTGGTTCAGCATGTATTCCTTGTCGTAGCTGTAGCGGTCCTTCTCCGGCAGGCTCATGGTCACGCCCAACGCGCGACCGCGTGGGATGATGGTGACCTTGTGCACCGGGTCACACTTGGGCAGCAGCTTGCCGATGAGCGCGTGACCCGCCTCGTGGTAGGCCGTGTTGCGGCGCTCTTCCTCGGGCATGACCATGCTCTTGCGCTCGGGACCCATGAGAATCTTGTCCTTGGCCTTCTCGAAGTCCTGCATCTCGACCACACGGGCATTGCGGCGGGCAGCCATCAGCGCAGCCTCGTTGCACAGGTTGGCCAGGTCGGCACCACTCATGCCGGGTGTGCCGCGCGCGATGATCTCGGCGCTCACGTCGCTGCCGATAGGAACCTTGCGCATGTGCACATTCAAGATCTGCTCACGGCCACGGATGTCGGGCAGCGTCACGTAGACCTGGCGGTCGAAACGGCCCGGGCGCAGCAGCGCGGCATCCAGGATGTCGGGCCGGTTGGTCGCAGCAATCACGATCACACCCAGATTGGTCTCGAAGCCGTCCATCTCCACCAGCATCTGGTTGAGGGTCTGCTCGCGTTCGTCGTTGCCACCGCCCAGGCCGGCGCCACGCTGGCGCCCCACGGCGTCGATCTCGTCGATGAAGATGATGCAGGGGGCATTCTTCTTGGCCTGCTCGAACATGTCGCGCACGCGAGCCGCGCCCACACCGACGAACATTTCCACGAAGTCGGAACCCGAAATGCTGAAGAACGGCACCTTGGCCTCGCCCGCGATGGACTTGGCCAGCAGCGTCTTGCCGGTCCCGGGCGGACCGACCAGCAGCAAACCACGAGGGATGCGCCCCCCCAGTTTCTGGAACTTGGCGGGGTCCTTCAAGAAATCGACGACCTCCTTGACCTCTTCCTTGGCCTCGTCGCAGCCGGCCACGTCGGCAAAGGTGACTGTGTTGGCGTTTTCGTCGAGCATGCGGGCCTTGCTCTTGCCGAAGCTGAAGGCGCCGCCCTTGCCGCCACCCTGCATCTGGCGCATGAAATAGATCCACACCCCGATGAGCAGCAACATCGGGCCCCAGCTCACGAGCAGGGTCATCAGCAGGGAGCCTTCCTCACGGGGACGGACATCGAACTTCACGTCGCTGGCGATCAGGTCACCAATCAGGCCACGGTCAAGGTAGGTCGCGTTGGTCCGAACGCGACGGTCATCGGTCGTGATGGCAATGATTTCGGTGCCGCCAGAACCCTCCTGGATGGTCGCGCTCTTGATGCGCTGGGCCTTGACCTCGTTGAGGAATTCGGAATAGCCCATGTAGCCGGCGCCGGCCGTGGTGCGCCCGTCGAATTGCTTGAAGACGGTGAACAGCACCATGGCGATCACCATCCACACCGCAACTTTGGAAAACCACTGGTTGTTCAAGAAAGGCTCCTGCTTGTATTCACTGACCTTGACATTGGACCCATTTTAGGTCTTTCAAGACGCCACACCCGTTCGGCCGGCTAATCCATATGCATGACATGGATAGAAAAAACCCATCGGGCCGTCATTTCAGACCGATCCCCACCAAAAAGGTTTCCGACGATTTGTCGCGAGACGCCTTGGGCTTGAGCGGCTTGACCAGACGGAACGTTTCGCGGAACCGCCTGACGAGTCCATCGTACCCGCTGCCGTGAAACAGCTTGACCACCAGAGCACCGTCTTTCTTGAGGTGCTGCCGGGCAAAGTCGACCGCAAGTTCGACCAGATGCTCGATCCGCGCCGCGTCCACCGACTCCACGCCCGACAGGTTGGGAGCCATGTCGGACACCACCACGTCCACCGGCCGGGGTGTGCCGTCCGGCAGACGAAGTGCCGCTTCCAGCTGCGCGAGCACCGATTCCTCGCGAAAGTCGCCCTGGATGTAGTGAACCCCCTCGACCGGTTCCATGGGCAGGAGATCCAGCCCGACGATGATCCCGTTGAGCGCCCCGGAGGCGGCCCCCTCTGGAGAGAGGCGGCGACGCAGGTACTGGCTCCAGGCGCCGGGGGCACAACCCAGGTCGACCACGCACTGGCCCGGCCGGATCAGATGGAAGGTTTCATCGATCTCCTTGAGCTTGTAGGCGGCGCGCGCGCGGTAGCCTTCCTTCTGGGCCAGTTTCACCCACGGATCGTTGACGTGCTGGTTCAGCCAGGCCTTGTTGACCTTCTTGCTCTGCGTTTTGACCTTCATGCTGGGATAATTGTCCCATGCCTCAGATTCAACTCACCCCCGCCCAGCGCAAAGTCCACCGGGCCGACGCGCATCACCTCGATCCCGTCGTCCTCATCGGAGGCGACGGACTGACCGAAGCCGTCAAGAAGGAGGTGGATGCCGCACTCAACGCGCATGGCCTCATCAAGGTCCGTGTTTTCAGTGACGACCGCACCGTGCGCGACACCATGCTGCAGACACTCGCCGACGAACTGGACGCCGCGCCGATCCAGCACATCGGCAAACTGCTGGTGCTGTGGCGCCCCCTGCCCGAGAAGGAAAAAACCCCTGACGAGGACCGCAAACCCGGCCCACGCGATGTCAAGATCCTCAAGTACAGCAAGAAGGGCGGCCAGCGCCCGGAAGTCAAGACCGTGCGTGTGCTGGGCAACCAGCGGTTGACGGCGGGCGGCCTCGTCAAACGGGCCAAAAAGGCCAAACCCAAAAGCATCAAGAAGACCAGCCAGACATGAGTGTCTCCGCCCCCACGCTGCCCCTGCATCTGGCCGACAACCCCCTGCTGGATGCCACCAACCTCCCGCGATTCGACGTCATCCGGCCCGAACACGTGGCCCCGGCGGTCGAAGCCCTGCTGACTGCGGCCAACGAGGCCCTGGAAACCGTGACCGCCACCGGCTTCCCTGCCGAATGGGCACGCATGGCGGCGGTGCTCGACGTGGCCACCGAACGTCTCAGCCGGGCCTGGGGGGCCGTGAGCCACCTCAACGCCGTGGCCGACACCCCGGAGCTGCGAGCTGCCTACAACGCCACCTTGCCCCAGGTGACCGAACTCTGGACGCGATTGGGTGCTGACGAGCGCCTGTACGCCAAGTACAAGGCCATGGACCCAGTGCACCTCACGCCCGAGCAGGTACAGGCTCACAAGAATGCCCTGCGCGGTTTCGTGCTGGGTGGGGCCGAGCTGCAGGGAGAGGCGAAGGAGCGCTTTGCAGCCATCCAGGAGCGCCAGGCCGAACTGAGCCAGAAGTTCAGCGAGAACGCTCTGGACGCCACCGACGCCTACGCCTATTACGCCAGCCCACCGGAACTCGACGGCGTACCCGACGATGTGCAGTCCGCCACCCGGGCGGCCGCTGAAGCCGAAGGCAAGGCCGGACACAAGCTCACGCTGAAGCTGCCCTGCTACCTGCCCGTGATGCAGTTCGGTCGCAACCGCGAACTTCGCGAGCGCCTCTATCGGGCCTACACCACCCGGGCCAGCGAACAGGCCGCCTGCGCGGAAGTGCCGGACGCCACGAAGTTCGACAACACGGCACTCATCCGCGACATCCTGGCCTTGCGACAGGAAGAGGCCGAACTCCTGGGCTACCGCGACTTCGCCACCGTGTCCCTGGTACCCAAGATGGCCGACTCGCCCGAGCAGGTCATCCGCTTCCTGCGCGAACTCGCCAGCAAGGCACGGCCGTATGCCGAGCAGGACTTGGCCGACATGCGCGCCTTTGCCGCCGAGCACCTGGGGCTGAGCAACCCGCAGGCCTGGGACTGGCCCTACATCGGGGAACAGTTGCGTCAAGCCCGCTATGCCTACAGCGAGCAGGAAGTCAAACCCTATTTCACCGCTCCCAGGGTGCTGGAGGGCCTATTCCACATTGTTGAAACCCTGTTCGAGGTGAGCATCCGCCCCGACACGGCTCCCGTCTGGCACCCGGGGGTGCAGTTCTTCCGCATCGAACGCACCGGCAGCGGCCAGGGCGACAGCGCCCCTCAACTCGTCGGCCAGTTCTACCTCGACCCGGGCGCGCGCAACGGCAAGCGCGGCGGTGCCTGGATGGACGACGTGCGCGCCCGCTGGCTGCGCCCTGACAACGCCCAGTTGCAGACCCCGGTGGCCCACCTGGTGTGTAACTTCGCCGAAGGCGTGAACGGCAAGCCGCCGCTGCTCACCCACGACGACGTCATCACGCTCTTCCACGAATTCGGCCATGGCCTGCACCACATGCTCACGCAGGTCAACGAACGCGACGTCAGCGGCATCAGCGGCGTGGAATGGGACGCGGTGGAACTGCCCAGCCAGTTCATGGAAAACTTCTGCTGGGAGTGGGACGTGCTCAAGCGCATGACGGCCCATGTGGACACCGGCGAGCCCCTGCCCCGCGAGCTGTTCGACAAGATGCTGGCAGCCAAGAACTACCAGAGCGGCCTGCAGACCCTGCGCCAGATCGAATTCGCGCTGTACGACATGCTGCTGCACAGCCACGACGCCCCGAAGAACGCCGATGGCGTGGACTTCATGGGCCTGCTCCAGCAGGTGCGTGACGAGGTGGCGGTGATCCAGCCACCGGCCTACAGCCGTACCGCCCACACCTTCAGCCACATCTTTGCGGGTGGGTACGCGGCGGGGTACTACAGCTACAAGTGGGCCGAGGTGCTGAGTGCCGACGCCTACGCCGCCTTCGAGGAAGCCGCTCAAACCGCCGGTTCCACGCTGGACGCGGCCACGGGCCGGCGCTACCGAGAAGCCATTCTGGAAACCGGTGGCAGCCGCCCGGCCATGGAGTCGTTCAAGGCCTTCCGGGGGCGTGAGCCGTCCATCGACGCGCTGCTGCGTCACCAGGGCATGGCCTGATGCGGCAGTCCGTCAGAACACCACGGTCTTGACACCGGAGGTCGTCCCCAGCAGGCACACATGTGCCTTCTGGTGGGCAAAGACGCCAACCGTCACCACCCCTGGCCAATCGTTGACGGTGCTTTCGAAGGCCAGCGGGTCGGCAATGTGCAGGCCGGTCACGTCGAGGATGTGCTGACCATTGTCGGTGACGAGCGGTACACCGTCCTTCAGGCGCAGCCTGGCCACCCCTCCCAGGGCGGCGAAGCGCCGGGCGATCTGCTGTGCCGCCATGGGAATCACCTCCACCGGCAGCGGATAGCGGCCCAGCACCGGAACCCACTTGCTTTCGTCGGCAATGCACACAAAGCGTTCCGACAAGGCCGCCACGATCTTTTCACGCGTAAGCGCCGCACCTCCACCTTTGATCATGTAGCCCTTGGGGTCGATCTCGTCAGCCCCGTCCACGTACACCGAGAGGCGCTCGACCTCGTTGGCGTCGAACACGGAAATGCCCAAGGCCCGCAGCCGCTCGGTGGAAGCCTCCGAACTCGACACGGCCCCACGGATGTGGTCCTTCATGCCGGCCAGCGCGTCAATGAACTTGTTGACGGTCGAGCCCGTGCCCACGCCGACAATCTCGCCAGGCACCACGTGCTCCAAGGCCGCGCGGCCCACCAGGGTTTTGAGTTCGTCTTGGGTCAGTTCGCTCATGGCAGGGTGAAGAATGAATAGGCGGTGAATACCCGGGCCAATCTGCAACAATCCGTGCCAGCCCCGGCACTCCGCTGATGGGATCAGACCGCGATTATCCAATGTCCCTGCTGCCCTACCCGCTTGCCCGCTCCTTCCTGTTCCGCATGGACCCGGAGGACGCCCATGAATGGACGCTCAACACCCTGGAGCGGCTCCAGCACACGCCGCTGATGGCGCTGGCGTCCCAGCCCCGCGTGAGCGACCCGGTCACGCTGGCGGGACTCACCTTTCCGAACCGGGTCGGTCTGGCCGCCGGCCTCGACAAGAACGCCCGCTGCATCGATGCCTGGGGCGCACTGGGCTTCGGCTTTGTGGAGGTAGGCACCGTGACGCCGCTCGGCCAGCCGGGCAACCCCAAACCCCGAATGTTCCGGATCCCGCAACGACAGGCACTCATCAACCGCCTGGGCTTCAACAACGAGGGGCTGGAGGCCTTCGTGGCCAACGTGAAGCGTTCGCGCCTGCGCCAGAACCCTCGGGCGGGCGGGTTGCTGCTGGGCCTGAACATCGGCAAGAACGCGGCCACCCCCATCGAGCGCGCCACCGACGACTACCTGACCGCGCTGCGGGGCGTCTACCCCCATGCCGATTACGTGACCGTCAACATTTCCAGCCCGAACACGCAGAACCTGCGCAGTCTGCAAGGCGATGAGGCCCTGGACCAGTTGTTGGGAGCGCTGGCACAGGAGCGCCAGCAGCTGGCCGAAACATGGGGCACCCACAAGCCGCTGTTCCTGAAAATCGCCCCCGACCTCGACGAAACCCAGGTGGCCGTGATTGCCGAAGCCTTGAAAAAGCACGGTATGGATGGCGTGATCGCAACCAACACCACGCTGTCGCGCGAAGCGGTGCAAGGACTGCCCCATGCGAACGAAGCCGGTGGCCTGTCGGGCGCTCCGGTGCTGCAGGCCAGCAACGCCATCATCCGGCAGTTGCGAGAACGCCTGGGCAAGCACTTTCCCATCATCGGTGTGGGCGGCATCCTCAGTGGCGAGGACGCGATCGGCAAAATCAATGCGGGCGCAGACCTGGTGCAGATCTACACCGGCCTGATCTACAAGGGCCCAGCCCTCATCACCGAAGTGGCCCGCGCGCTCCTCAAGACCCGCGTCTGACCTGCAGGCGGCTGGCGGCGCGCTTCAATCGCGCAACATGGCGGCCACGTGTTCCCCAATGGCCAGGGCGCTGGTCAAGCCCGGTGATTCGATCCCCAGCAGATTCACCAGACCGGGGATACCGTGCGCCTGCGGGCCGTCGGCACGGAAGTCGGGAGCGGCCTGGCCCGGGCCATACAGTTTGGGGCGTACTCCGCTGTAGGCGGGTTGCAGGGCCCCATCGGGCAACTGCGGCCAATAGCGACGCACCTCGGCGTAGAAACCATCGGCCCGCCGAGGGTCTACCGAATAGTCGATGGTGGCGGGATCGGTCACGTCCAGCCACTCCAGGTCGGGACCGAAGCGGGCCTGGCCACCCAGGTCCAGCGTGAGGTGTACGCCCAGCCAGGCGTCCTGCGGGGCAGGATAAATGAGCCGGGAAAAAGGGGCCTTGCCGCTGAGTGCGTAGTAGCTGCCCTTGGCGAAATGCGGTTGTGGTTGCCACGCCGGGGCGAGGCCTTCGATGCGGCGTGCCACGTCGCAGGCATACAAGCCGGCGGCGTTCACCAGCAGACGGGAGCCGAGTGTCAGCACCTCGTCACCTGCCCGCACCTGCAAGCGAAAACCCTCCGGTGCCGGCTCGGCGCGTTCCAGGGCAGAGGCCAGGGCCACCATGCCCCCCGCATTTTCCAGATCACCCTGCAGCGCCAGCATGAAGCCATGGCTGTCCACGATGCCCGTGGTGGGTGACCACAGGGCCGCCACGCAGCGCAGTGCCGGCTCCATGGCCTGCGCCTGGGCACCATCCAGCAGGGTCACGGGCACCCCATGGCTGTGCGCCTTTCGGGCCAAGGCATCCAGGGCGGGAAGCTGTGCCTCCTCGCAGGCAACGACCAGCTTGCCGCAGGCCCGGTGACCCACGCCGCGCAAGGCGCAGTAGTCGTACAGCAGTTCCTTGCCACGCACACACCACTGTGCCTTGAGCGAGCCAGGGGGATAGTAGAGCCCGGCGTGGATGACTTCGCTGTTGCGCGCGCTGACGCCGGTGCCGATCGCGGTTTCCCGCTCCAGCACCACCACCTCCAGCCCTGCCTGGGCCAGGGCACGGGCCACGGCAAGGCCGACCACGCCGGCCCCCACCACGACGGCATCCACGCGGTCCATGGTTCAGCGTCGACGCAAC
>JAUVXK010000115.1 GCA_030603635.1 Burkholderiales bacterium
CTCGTCGTCCTGGACCGCGACGGCACCCTCAACGAGGAGCCGGAGGATTTTCTGCGTGGTCCCGACGATTGGAAGCCGTTGCCGGGTGCCATCGAGGCCGTGGCCCGTCTCAACCACGCCGGCTGGCGGGTGGTGATCGCCTCCAACCAGTCGGGCCTGGGTCGGGGGTTGTTCGACGTGGCCACCCTGAACGACATCCATGCCCGCATGCACAAAGAGCTGACCTTGGCCGGCGCGCGCATCGAGGCCGTGTTCTTCTGCCCACACGCTCCCGAAGACCAGTGCGATTGCCGCAAGCCGGCGCCGGGGCTGTTCCTCCAGATTGCACAGCGTTTCGGCGTCCCTCCCGGGCATATCGTCGCGGTTGGGGATTCCGTGCGCGACGTTCAGGCCGCCTTCGCGGCAGGCTGCGAGCCGCACCTGGTGCTCACCGGGCAGTCTGCCCGGCATCGCGATGGCACCCTCCCCGCGGGTCTGCCCAACGGGGTTGTCCTACACACCGATCTGGCCGCGTTCACCGAAGCCCTGGTGAGTCGCGATGCGCCGTCTTCCACGGGAAGCCCATGAACACGATCCGCTCCATCCTCCACCTGTTGTTCATGGGCGTGACGCTGCTCCCCTGGGCCCTCGCCGTGCTGGTGGCGTCGGTCTTCATCCGGGGCGAACGCCTGTACTGGATGTGCGTCGGCTGGCTGCGCGTGGTGGTCTGGGGAGGACGCTGGATTCTGGGCATACGCAACCACGTCATCGGGTACGAGAACCTGCCTGTCGGCAGCAAGGCGCCGGCCATTCTGCTGGCCAAGCATCAGTCGACCTGGGAGACTTTTGCGCTACCGACGCTGATGCCGCACCCTCTGGCCTACGTGTTCAAGAAGGAGCTGCTCTATGTGCCACTGTTCGGCTGGGCCATGAGCCGGCTGGACATGATCCACATCGACCGATCCAAACGCGCCCAGGCGTTTTCCAAGGTGGTGCAGCAGGGTCAGCGACTGCTCGATGACGGCACCTGGGTCATCATGTTTCCCGAGGGAACCCGCATTCCGCGTGGCCAGCAGGGGCAGTACAAGTCGGGTGGTACCCGCCTTGCCGTGCAGACCGGCGTGCCCGTCATCCCGATCGCTGTGACATCGGCCAAGTGCTGGCCACGCCGAGCCATCGTCAAGCGTCCAGGCACGGTGGAGTTCTCCATCGGCAAACCCATTCCCACCGTGGGGCGCGACCCGGAGGAGCTGATGCGCGAGGTGGAGGCCTGGATCGAGGCCGAGATGCGGCGTCTGGACCCGGAAGCCTATGCGGGAGCGGCCTCCCGGGCATGACGCCATGACGGCGCAACTCGGACTGTTCGACGCGGTGGACGGGCCGTATGCCGACCTGTCGCCCGCGCTGCAATGGCAACACCCGCGCGCGAACCGGACATGCCGTCTGGGTGACGTGACCGTCGCCTACGAGTTCCGGCGCGTCCGGCGCAAGAGCATCGGTCTGGTGGTCAACGGCCAGGGCCTGAGCGTGCGTGCGCCGGTGTGGGTGCCCGAGGCCGAGGTCCAGCGCTTTCTGGACAGCAAGGCCGTGTGGGTGCTCGACAAGCTCAAGACCCAGCAGATGCGCAGCCACCTGCCGGCCATGGTGTGGCGGCACGGGGCGACCATCGATTTTCTGGGTCGCCCACTGACCTTGTGGCTCGATCCGGCTCACCGTTTCGAAGGTGCCGGGGCCGGTGTGCAGGGGGATGTGCTGTGCGTGGCCTTGCCCATGGACTGCGATGGCGAGCGTCTGCGCGACACGGTACGGGCATGGATGATGGAGCAGGCCAGAAGCCGGTTCATCGAGCGGCTGGACCACTACGCATCCAGCGTGGGAGTGCGCTGGATGCGACTGCGCCTGTCCAGTGCGACCACCCGTTGGGGCAGCGCCCACGCCGACGGCTCCATTCGCCTGAACTGGCGGCTGATTCAGCTCGCCCCCGAGCTCATCGACTATGTGGTGGTCCACGAGCTTTGCCACCTGCGAGAAATGAACCACAGCCCCGCTTTCTGGCGTCTGGTCGAAACCGTCCTGCCCGACATGGCACAGCGGCGCCGCACCCTGCGTGGGGTAACATTATTGACGTTGACGTAAACGTCAATTGCAGGCACCATCGGCATCCCGACCGCACACACACATGGCCCAAGCAACGCAGTACACCATCCGCGACCTCGCCAAGGAGTTCGACCTCACCACGCGGGCGATCCGGTTCTACGAGGACATGGGCCTACTGCAGCCGCAGCGCGAGGGCCCGGGCGGGCGCAACCGGGTCTATTCGGCGCGCGACCGCACCCGCCTCAAGCTCACCCTGCGCGCAAAACGTCTGGGCCTCAGCCTCACCGAGGCCAAGGAGCTGATCGACATGTACGACAGCCCTCGCGATACCGGCCCGCAATTGCGCAAGTTCCTCGCCGTCCTGGCTGAGCACCGGCGTCAGATTGAGGAGCAGATGGCCGATCTCCAGGCCAACCTGGACGAGATCAAGGCGCACGAGAAAGAGGCGCGGGCTTTGTTGGCGAGAGTCGATGCGGGCCGGGTTGCCTGAGCCGCATCGCCACAGGCGCCCCCCATGGGCAGGGCGCTTTTTTTCGCGTCATAATTGACGTTTACGTAAACGTCAACAATACCGGAGACTTTATGACCACCACGCAGATGGAGAACCCCGACGCCGCCCTCTGGGCCAGGGTGGAGGCCAGCCTGGCCCGCCAGGGCATGATGCAGCACCTCGGTGTGCGGCTGCTGGAGGTGTCGGCCGGGCAGGTGACGCTGGCTCTGCCATATTCCGACCGCGTCACCCAGCAGCAGAATGGCTTCCATGGTGGCGCCATGGGTGCGCTGGCCGATATCGCTGGCGGTTATGCCGCGCTGACGGTCGCGCCCGAAGGCATGGAGGTGACCACCGTCGAATACAAGATCAACTTCCTCGCTGCTTTTCAGGGCGGCGAGTTGCAGGCCACCGGCCGCGTCGTGCGGGGCGGCAAGCGCATCATCGTCACCACCGCCGAGGTGGTGCATGTGGCCGCCGATGGCCAGCGCAGCGCCTGCGCCGTGATGCAGCAGACGCTGGTGCCGGTGCCAAAGACCTATTGACAAGCCCCCCTTCATTCCCCGACTCTGACCCCTTGAACCAGGAGATGCCCCGATGAATGCCCTGCCCAACCTGCCCGGCCTTGATTTCATGCTCGGCGACGACATCAACGCCTTGCGCGACGCTGTGCGCGACTTCGCTCAAGCCGAAATCGCCCCGCGCGCGGCCGAGATCGACCGCACGGACCAGTTTCCCATGGACCTGTGGCGCAAGATGGGCGACCTGGGGGTGCTGGGCATCACCGTGCCCGAGGAGTACGGCGGCGCCAACATGGGCTACCTGGCGCACATGATCGCCATGGAGGAAATCTCGCGCGCGTCGGCCAGCGTGGGACTGAGCTACGGTGCGCATTCCAACCTGTGCGTGAACCAGATCAAGCGCAACGGCACTGAGGCCCAGCGCCAGAAGTACCTGCCCAAGCTCATCAGCGGCGAACACGTGGGCGCGCTGGCCATGAGCGAGCCCGGCGCCGGTTCCGACGTCATCAGCATGAAGCTGCGCGCCGAAGACAAGGGCGGCTACTACGTGCTCAATGGCAACAAGATGTGGATCACCAACGGCCCAGACGCCGACACCCTGGTGGTCTATGCCAAGACCGAGCCCGAACTCGGCGCACGGGGTGTGACCGCCTTCCTGATCGAAAAGGGCATGAAAGGCTTCTCGATTGCCCAGAAGCTCGACAAACTGGGCATGCGCGGTTCGCACACCGGTGAGCTGGTGTTCCAGAACGTGGAGGTGCCGGAAGAGAACATTCTGGGCGGCCTGAACAATGGCGCCAAGGTGCTGATGAGCGGACTCGACTACGAGCGTGCCGTGCTGGCGGCCGGTCCCATCGGCATCATGCAGGCGGTGATGGACAACGTCATCCCCTACATCCATGACCGCAAGCAGTTCGGCCAGAGCATCGGCGAATTCCAGCTCGTGCAGGGCAAGGTGGCCGACATGTACACCGTGCTGCAGGCGGGCCGCGCCTTCTGCTACCAGATCGGCAAGAACCTCGACATGCTCGGCGCCCAGCACGTGCGTCAGGTGCGCAAGGACTGCGCCAGCGTCATCCTGTGGTGCGCCGAGCAGGCCACCAAAATGGCGGGTGACGGCATCCAGCTCTTTGGGGGCAACGGCTACATCAACGAGTACCCGCTGGGCCGCCTCTGGCGCGATGCCAAGCTGTACGAGATCGGCGCGGGCACCAGCGAGATCCGCCGCATGCTGATCGGCCGCGAGCTGTTCGCGGAGACCATGTAATGCCGCTGCGCCACCTGCTGGCCCACAACCGTGAATGGGCCGCCCAGATGGAGGGGGTGCGCCCGGGTTTCTTCACGGGGCTGGCAGGACAGCAGTCGCCGCGCTACATGTGGATCGGCTGCTCCGACAGCCGTGTGCCGGCCAACCAGATCACCGGGCTGGAGCCCGGCGAGGTGTTCGTGCACCGCAACGTGGCCAACGTGGTCGTGCCCACCGATCTGAACTGCCTGTCGACGATCCAGTACGCGGTGGACATGCTGCATGTGGAGCACGTGATGGTGGTGGGCCACTACGGCTGCGGTGGGGTGCAGGCGGCGCTGGACGGCGTGCGTGTGGGCCTGGCGGACAACTGGTTGCGCCATGTGCGCGACGTGGCCGACCGGCATGCCGACCTGCTTCAGGCGGTTGCTCCCCAGGACCGGCTGAACCTGCTGTGCGAGCTCAACGTGATCGAGCAGGTGCGGCACGTGGCGCAGTCCACCGTGTTGCAAGATGCGTGGGCGCGAGAGCAGGCCGTCACCGTGCACGGTTGGGTGTACGGCCTCAATGACGGGCTGCTCAAGGACCTGCAGATCTCCGTGAGCCAGTCCGCTGAGGTGGAGCCCAGCTACCGGCAGGCCCTCCGGGCGGCAGCGGATCGTTACCAAGTGAGCCTGTCCCTGTAACAGACAGACCACTGCACCGACATGACGATCTCGTTGCCCCAACGCCTGGATTCGTCGCTGGCCCATGACATCGCCCGCGCGATGATCGATGGCTTCAATCGCCACTACCGCTTGTTCCGCACCGAGTCGGCGCGGGCCAAGCACCGTTTCGAAACCCAGGACTGGCACGCCCAGCAGCGGGCCCAGCGCGAGCGCATCGAGTTCTACGACCTGCGGGTCAAGGAGTGTGTGCTGCGGCTGGAGCGCGAGTTCAAGGCCTCGCGCCAGCCCATGGACGTGTGGCAGCAGGTCAAGCTCTTTTACGTGGGCATGCTGGTGGACCATCGCCAGCCCGAACTGGCCGAGACGTTCTTCAATTCCGTCTGCACCAAGATCCTGCACCGCAGCTATTTTCAGAACGACTTCATCTTCGTTCGACCGGCGGTGAGCACGGAGTACATCGAACCCGAAGACCCGCAGGCGCACACCACCTACCGCAGCTATTACCCGCAGACGCTGGCCGAACTGCGCCCCGCGCTGCAGCAGATGGTGGAGGACTTTGGGCTGCGCGTGCCCTTCGAGGACCTGGCCCGCGACGTGACCGACGTGCACGACGCCTTGCTCCCGCTGTTCGACTCCCACAAGCTGCGAGCCAACTTCCAGATCCAGGTGCTGCACAGCCTGTTCTACCGCAACAAGGGCGCCTATGCGGTGGGCAAGCTCATCAACGGATTTCAGGAGGTGCCGTTCGCACTGCCCCTGCTGCACAGCCGGGAGGGGCGGCTGCGCATCGACACCCTGCTGCATGGCGAGGACGACCTGCTGATGCTGTTCAGCTTCGCGCGGGCCTACTTCATGGTGGACATGGAGGTGCCCAGCGCTTACGTGCAATTCCTGCGCAGCATGATGCCGCGCAAGCCGCGCGCCGAGTTCTACAACGCGCTCGGCCTGGCCAAGCAGGGCAAGACGCTGTTCTACCGCGACTTCCTCTTTCACATGCGGCACAGCACCGACCGCTTCCGCATCGCCCCCGGCATCAAGGGCATGGTGATGCTGGTGTTCGACCTGCCGAGCTTCCCGTTCGTGTTCAAGCTGATCAAGGACCATTACCCGCCGCAGAAAGACACCACGCGCGAGCAGATCCGCAACAAGTACCTGCTGGTCAAGCAGCACGACCGCGTGGGCCGCATGGCCGACACGCTGGAGTTTTCCGGGGTGGGTTTCCCGCGCGAGCGTTTCAGCGACGATCTGATCGAGGAAATCCAGACATTCGCCCCCAGCCAGATCGAGATCGGTGACCGCAACGGCGACGGCCACATCGAGGTGTTCCTGAAACACGTCTACATCGAGCGGCGCATGATCCCGCTCAACCTCTACCTGCAGGAGGGTTTCGACACCTTGCGCAAGGACCCGAACGATGCGAAGGCGCGCGAGCAGATTGCCCATGCGGTCGTTGAATACGGCAACGCGATCAAGGATCTGGTGGCGGCCAACATCTTCCCCGGCGACATGCTCTGGAAGAACTTCGGCATCACCCGCCACGGCAAGGTGGTGTTCTACGACTACGACGAGATCGAGTACCTCACCGATTGCCGGTTCCGCCACGTTCCACCCCCGCGAAATGAAGAGGACGAGCTGTCGGGTGAGGTCTGGTATGCCGTCGGCCCCCGCGACGTGTTTCCCGAAACCTTCGGGCCCTTCCTGCTGGGCAATCCGCTGGTGCGCGAGGTGTTCATGAAACACCATGCCGACCTGCTGGGCGTGGATTTCTGGCAGAGCCACAAGGACCGCATCCTGGCGGGCCATGTGCACGACGTTTTTCCCTATGAGCGCGAACGGCGCTTTGTTCATCAAAGGAGATTGGTATGAGTCTGACCCCCGATTCCATCGTCATCACCGGCGCAGCCCGCACCCCCATGGGCAGCTTTCAGGGCGACTTTTCGTCGCTGGCGGCCCACGATCTGGGCGCTGTGGCCATCCAGGCGGCGGTGCAGCGTGCGGGGGTGGCGCCGGAACTCGTGACAGAGGTGATTTTTGGCAACTGCCTGATGGCGGGCCAGGGCCAGGCGCCGGCACGGCAGGCGGCGCTGAAGGCTGGCCTGCCGCAAAGCGCCGGCGCAGTGACGCTGAGCAAGATGTGCGGCTCCGGCATGCGCGCGGCCATGTTCGCGCACGACATGCTGCTGGCCGGCAGTCACGAGGTGCTGGTGGCCGGCGGCATGGAGAGTATGACCAACGCGCCCTACCTGCTGCCGAAGGCCCGCGGCGGCTACCGCATCGGGCACGACCGTATCTTCGACCACATGATGCTCGACGGTCTGGAAGACGCCTACCAGCCCGGCCGCAGCATGGGCACCTTCGGTGAGGACTGTGCGGCCAAGTACAGTTTTACTCGGGAGCAGCAGGACGCCTTCGCCCAGGAAAGCGTGCGCCGTGCCCAGCGTGCCACGCAGGACGGCAGCTTTGCCCCCGAAATCGCTCCGGTTACGGTGAAGGAGCGCGCAGGTGAACGCCTGGTGTCCATCGACGAAGGCCCTGGCAAGATCAAGATCGACAAGATCCCGACCCTCAAGCCCGCCTTCAAGAAGGACGGCACCATCACTGCGGCGGCCAGCTCCAGCATCAACGACGGTGCGGCCGCGCTGGTGATGATGAAGGCGTCCACCGCCGCGCGGCTGGGCAGCCGGCCCGTGGCGCGCATCGTGGCCCACGCCACCCACGCCCAGGCGCCGGAGTGGTTCTCCACCGCGCCGGTGGGCGC
>JAUVXK010000109.1 GCA_030603635.1 Burkholderiales bacterium
TGTTTCTCGAACTTGCCCGCCACGGGCGTCAACGCCCGCACAATGTCCTGGGCCACGGACGGCTTTTCAGCGATCACCAGCGTCTTTGTCATATCTTTCGCATTCGTCTCTACAATCCACTCCCATGCGCGCGCACGCGCACTGGTGCGCACACGTGCGCGCACAGGCATGAAACAACGTTACCAAATTTCCGCACGTGCCCGCACAAACCCCTTTCCCTGTCCCCCGGCCCACCGGTCGCCGGCTCCAGATCCGTCGCTCGGGCGTGCACGGCAAGGGCGTGTATGCACTACGGCCGCTGACCGCCGGCGAACGGCTGATCGAGTACACGGGCGAGGTCATTTCCTGGGCGGAAGCGCTGCGGCGCCATCCGCATGACCCCGCTCATCCCACGCACACCTTCTACTTCCACATCGACGACGGACGTGTGATCGATGCCAAGTTTGGCGGCAACGCGTCGCGCTGGATCAACCACAGCTGCGCCCCCAACTGCGAGGCCGAACAGACGCCAGAGGGCCGGGTGTTCATCAAGGCGCTGCGCGACATCGCCCCCGGCGAGGAACTGTTCTACGACTACGGCCTGGTGATCGACGAACCCTACACCGCGAAACTGAAGGCCGAATACGCCTGCTGGTGCGGCGCGTCTGATTGCCGGGGCACCATGCTGGCCCCCAAGGCGCGCCAACCCCGCAAGACGCCTTCCCCACCTCAACGACGCTCCCGGCCATGACACTCCAGCGCGCCCTGGCCGATCTGCACGGTGCCGCGGAAACCCTCTGGCAAGCCGTGGCGCCCCTGTGGCCGGGATTTGCGGTTGAGGTCCTGCCCACGATCGATTCGACGAACACCGAACTGATGCGCCGCGCCCGCCAGGGACAGGCCGACCCATTGCTGCTGGTGGCCGCGGAACAGGTGGCGGGCCGCGGCCGGCGCGGTCGCGACTGGGTGAGTCGGCCCGGAGATTCGCTGACCTTCTCGCTCGGCTTGCCGCTGCAGCCGGCGGACTGGTCGGGCCTGTCGCTGGCGGTCGGCGTGAGCCTGGCCGAGTCGCTGCATCCCGATGTGCGTTTGAAATGGCCCAACGACCTGTGGTGGCAGGACCGCAAACTCGGCGGCATCCTCGTGGAGACGGCGAACGTGGGCGCCGAGCGTTACGCCATCATCGGCGTTGGCCTCAACGTGACCACCCCCGATCTGCCTTCCCCGCCCCCCGACGTCCAGGACGCACCACCCATGCCCCCCGTGGGCCTGCAGACGCTGACGCCCCAGGCAGCGCTCACGGCGGGCGGCTGGCTGGCGCGGGTGTTGCCCGCACTGGTGCGCGACACCTTGTCTTTCGAGCGCGAAGGGTTCACCGCCTTCCAGGCCAGGTTCGACAACCGGGATGCGCTACGGGGTCGAGCCGTGCGCCTGTCCGATGGACAGGAAGGCGTTGCCGACGGCGTTCGGGCTGACGGTGCCCTGTGGCTGCAAGGGCCCTCCGGGCGCGTGGCGGTGGTCCAGCACGAAGTGAGTGTGCGCCCGTGCTGAGGGCACTGGTGCTGATCCTGTTGCTGGCCAACCTGGTCTTCTGGGGCTACACGCACGGCCATCTGGCGGGGTTGGGTCTGACACCGCGTGATCCGCGTGAGCCCCAGCGGCTGGCCCAACAGGTGGCACCGGAAGCGGTGGTGGTCCTGAACGCCGCGAGGCGCGAAACCGCCCCCGCAGAGCCGCCGCCCGCTGCCCCGACCCCTCCCTCTTTGCCGGCCGACCCAACCCCGAGCCCGGCCCCCGTACCCGACCCGCCCGAGGCGACCCCAGACCCCTCCACGCAGCTCCTGAGCTCACCACTGCCCCTGCCGGCCACCTGCTGGCAGGCCACGGGGCTGCCACGGCCACAGGAGGTGTTGGTCCGGGCAGCACTGGAAAACATGGACGGAATGAACGGGCGCTGGAGCCTCACCGAAGGTCTGCTGCCGGCGCGCTGGATCGTCTACCTCGGACCGTTCCCCAACGACGACGCCCTGCAGCTGCGTCGCACCGAATTGCGACGGGCCAACATCGATCACCGCGAGTTGTCGGTACCCAGCCTGTCCCCGGGACTGGCGCTGGGCACCTACTCGACCCAGGAGGCGGCACAGCGGGCGCTCACCGACGTGAGCCGGCAAGGGGTGTCCGGTGCCCGCGTGGTCCAGGAACGGCCCGACACACCGGTCTACGCCTTGCGCCTCGAAGGCGTGACCGACGCGCAGCGGCGTCGGATCGAAGCCACGGGCATCCTCCGGGACCGCCCGTTGCAGCGTTGCCCCTGAACCCCGCACCGGCCCAGCAGGCGGGTTACCATTCCCTCTTTGACCGCCTCAGACCATGCACATCACCCAAGACACCGTCGTCACCCTGAGCTACCAGGTGCGTGACACCCAGGGCAAGCTGCTCGAAACCAGCGAACAGCCCATGGCCTACCTGCACGGCGGCTACGGCAACACGTTCGAAAAGATCGAGGCCGCCCTCGAAGGCCAGTCCACCGGCTTTTCCACCACGGTGGAGCTGGCGCCCGCCGATGCCTTCGGCGAACGCGATGAGACCCTGGTGCAGACCATCAACAAGGCCGATTTTCCGCCGGGCGTGAAAGTGGGCGGCACGCTGCGTGGCGTGGCCGACGACGGGCACGAACGGATCTTCACAGTGGTGAAGATCAAAGGCCCCCAGGTGATCCTGGACGGCAACCACCCCCATGCGGGCAAGACGCTGAGGTTTGCCCTCAAGGTGCTGGGCGTGCGTGCCGCCAGCGCCGAGGAAATCGCCCATGGCCATGCCCATGGCGAACACGGCCACCAGCACTGAGCCGGTGGCCTCAGGGGATTATTTCGCCACGACGCGAACCATCTCCAGGCACTTGGCGGCGTAGCCCCACTCGTTGTCGTACCAGGCCACGACCTTGACAAAGGTCGGGTCCAGCGCGATGCCGGCCCCGGCATCGAACACGCTGGTGCAGTTTTCGCCGCGGAAGTCGGTGGAAACGACCTTGTCGGTCGTGTAGCCCAGCACGCCCTGCATGCCGCCTTTGCTCACAGGCGTCTCGCTCATGGCCTTCATGTGCTCACAGATGGCTTCGTAACTGGCTTCGCTGTTGAGCTCCACCGTGAGGTCCACCACCGAGACGTCGGAAGTGGGCACGCGCAGGCTCATGCCCGTGAGCTTCTTGTTCAGTTCGGGGATGACCTTGCCCACGGCCTTGGCCGCACCGGTGCTGCTGGGAATGATGTTTTCCAGAATGCCACGGCCACCGCGCCAGTCCTTCTTGGAACTGCCATCCACCGTCTTCTGGCTGGCGGTGGCGGCGTGCACGGTGGTCATGAGGCCGCGCTTGATGCCCCACTTGTCGTGAAGCACCTTGGCCACCGGGGCCAGGGCATTGGTGGTGCAGGAGGCGTTGCTGATGATGGCCTGGCCCGCGTAGGCCGTGTGGTTGACGCCGTAGACGAACATGGGCACGTCGTCCTTGGAAGGGGCAGAGATCACCACCTTCCTGGCGCCCGCGTCCAGATGCACCTGGCAGGTTTCGGCGGTGAGGAAGGCGCCTGTGCACTCGAGCACGATGTCCACGCCCATCTCGCCCCACTTGAGCTGCGGGTTGTCGCGCTCATGGGTCAGCGGAATGCGCTTGCCGTTCACGATGAGGGCCTCGTTGCCCTCGTGGCTCACCTCGCCCTGGAAACGGCCGTGCACGCTGTCGTACTTCAGCATGTAGGCCAGGTAGTCGGCCGACTTGGGGTCGTTGATGCCGGCGATCTCGATCTCGGGGAAATCGCGCAGGGCGGCGCGCAGCGCCAGGCGGCCGATGCGGCCAAAACCGTTGATACCGAGTTGGATGCTCATGGGGTTGCCTCTCTGGATCGGGAAAGGGGGTCAGCGGGCGAGCGCGGCCTGCACCGTGTCAGCCACGTTCTCGGGGGTGAAGCCGAAGTGCTGGAACAGCACCGGGGCGGGGGCCGATTCGCCGTAGGTGTCGATGCCCACCACGGCAGCGCAGTCGTATTTCCACCAGCCGTCGGTGGAGCCCATTTCCACCGCAATGCGCGGCAGACCCTTGGGCAGCACGGCGGCCTTGTACGCCGGGCTCTGACGGTCGAAGGTGGTGGTGCTGGGCATGGACACCACACGCACCGGCACCTTGCGCTGGGCCAGCAGCTGCTGGGCCCTCAGGGCCAACTGCACTTCGGAGCCGGTGGCCACGATCACGGCCTTGGGCTTCTGGCTGGCCTTGAAACCCACAACCTGCGGTTCGCTGAGCACGTAGGCGCCCTTACTGATGTCGCTCAGGTCCTTCTTCGGTGCATAGGCCAGGTTCTGGCGGCTCAGCAGCAGCGCGGTGGGCTTGCTGTCGTTCTTCAGGGCCACGGCCCAGGCAATCGCGGTTTCCGCCGTGTCGGCCGGGCGCCACACGTCCAGGTTGGGAATCAGGCGCAGGCTGGCGACGTGCTCGATGGACTGGTGCGTGGGGCCGTCCTCACCCAGGCCGATGGAGTCGTGGGTGAACACGTGCACCACGCGCTGCTTCATCAGCGCGGCCATGCGGATGGCGTTGCGCGAGTAGTCGCTGAAGGTGAGGAAGGTGCCGCCGTAGGGAATGAAGCCGCCGTGCAGCGCCACGCCGTTCATGATCGCGGCCATGCCGAACTCGCGCACACCGTAGTTGATGTGGCGACCGCCCTGGCCGGCCTCGTTCTTCACCACCGCGCCAGCGGCGTCGAAGCGCAGGCTGGGGGTGGACTTGGTGTTGGTCAGGTTGGAGCCGGTCAGGTCGGCGCTGCCGCCCAGCAGTTCGGGCAACGCGGCTGTAAAGGCTTCCAGCGCGAGCTGGCTGGCCTTGCGGCTGGCCACGGTTTCGGCCTTGGTGTGGGCGGCCACCACGGTGTCCACCACCAACTGGTCGAAGCCCTTGGGCAGCTCGCCCTTCATGCGGCGCACAAACTCCTTGGCCTGGGCCGGGAAGGCCTTCTTGTAGGCGGCAAACCGGTCGTTCCAGGCCTTTTCGGCGGCCTTGCCTGCGGCCTTGGCGTCCCAGGCGGCGTAGATGTCCTTTGGGATCACGAAAGGCGCGTGCGTCCAGCCCAGGGCCTCGCGGGTGAGCTGGATTTCCTCGGCACCCAGCGGCTCGCCGTGGGCCTTGGCGGTGTTGGCGCGGTTCGGGCTGCCCTTGCCGATGCTCGTCTTGCAGACGATGAGCGTAGGCTTGTCGGTGCTTTGCTTGGCCTGGGCGATGGCCGCGTCCACCGCGTCCACATCGTGGCCGTCCACCGGGCCGATCACGCTCCAGCCATAGGCCTTGAAGCGGGCGGGGGTGTCATCAATGAACCAGGGCGCGACCTGGCCGTCGATGGAAATGCCGTTGTCGTCGTACAGCGCGATGAGCTTGTTGAGCTTCCAGGCACCGGCCAGGGCGCAGGCCTCGTGGCTGATGCCTTCCATGAGGCAGCCGTCGCCCAGGAACACGTAGGTGCGGTGGTCAACGATCTGGTGGCCTTCGCGGTTGAACTCGGCAGCCAACAGCTTTTCGGCCAGCGCCATGCCCACCGCGTTGGTGATGCCCTGGCCCAGCGGGCCGGTGGTGGTTTCCACGCCGGGCGTCAGACCCACTTCGGGGTGACCGGCCGTCTTGCTGTGCAGCTGGCGGAAGTTCTTCAGTTCGCCAATGGGCAGCTTGTAGCCGGTCAGGTGCAGCAGCGCGTAGATCAGCATGGAGCCATGGCCGTTGGACAGCACGAAGCGGTCGCGGTTGGCCCAGGCCGGGTTGGCAGGGTTGTGCTGGAGGTGCCGCGTCCACAGGGCGACGGCCATGTCGGCCATGCCCATGGGGGCGCCGGGGTGGCCGGAGTTGGCCTGCTGCACGGCGTCCATGGCCAGGGCACGGATGGCGTTGGCCAGGGTCTGCACAGAAACGGAAGAAGGGGTGGCGGCGGTCATCAAAACCTCGAAGTGGGCGGCGCGAACCCCGTTCGGCCGCAGTGGGGAGGGAAACCCCTTATTTTAACCGGGGGGCCACTGACAGGCTGTCACGCCCCGCTTCGGGTCGGGCTACGATGGGGCCTGTCCACACCGTCCTCCTACTTCCGTTCATGTCCCACTATCTGTTTCTCGTTGCCTCCACCCGTGAAAAAGGCCACATGGGCAACACCGAATGGCTGGCCCGCGAGGCCGCCCGCCAGCTCCCCTCCCACGCCGCCCAAACCTGGATACGCCTGGCCGACGAGCCCCTGCCGGCTTTCGTGGATCAGCGGCACACTGCGGGCACCTATCCGATGCCCGAGGGCCGGCAAAAAGCGCTGCTCGACGCCACCCTTGCCTGTACCGATCTCGTGCTGGTGGCCCCGGTGTACTGGTTCAGCTTTCCATCCACGCTCAAGACCTACCTGGACCACTGGAGCGCCTGGTTGCGTGTGCCGGGCCTCGATTTCAAGACCCGGATGTCGTCCAAACGGCTGTGGCTCGTGACCACCAGCGGCGATCGTGCCAAAGCCCAGCCCATGATCGACTCCAGCCGGCTGTGCGCGGACTTCCTGTCGATGCCGCTGGCCGGCGTTCTCTGGGGCAAGGGCGGGCCGCCTGAAGCGGTGCAGTCCGACGATGAGGCCATCATTGCCGCTGCCCGGCTGTTCCTTGTTGCGCAGTGATGTCAACCACCAAACACCTCCCCGCCCAAGCCCTGCTGCTGGCCGCAGGCCGTGGCGAGCGCATGCGCCCGCTCACCGACGCCACCCCAAAACCCCTGCTGGCCGTGCAGGGCAAGCCGCTCATGCAGTGGCACCTGGAAGCCCTGGCCCGTGGCGGGGTGCGCAGCGTGTGCGTTAACACCGCGTGGCTGGGTGAACAGATACCCGAGCGCTTTGGCCCCACCTTCACCCCTGATGCAACGGCCTGGAACGCGCTGGGCCCTGCTCCCCAATTGGCCTTGCAATACTCCATGGAAGGGCAGGACTTTGGCCGTGCCCTGGAAACCGCCGGCGGCATCGTGCGCGCGCTCCCGCTGCTGGACGAGGTGTTCTGGCTGCTGGCGGGTGATGTGTTTGCGCCCGAATTCGTGTTCTCTGACGCGGTGCGGGCCGCGTTTGCGCGCAGCCCCCTGCTGGCGCACATCTGGCTGGTGCCCAACCCCGAGCACAACCCCAAGGGGGACTTTGGTGTGGCGGTGCTGCCTGGTGGCCGCCTGATGGCCCACAACGGCGCCGACGTGCCACGGCACACCTACTCCACCATCGGCCTGTACAAGAAAGCGTTTTTCGCGCAGCCTTGGTGCGCCATTCCGGCAGGCAACCCGGAAGGGCTCTCGGCCCCGTTGGCGCCCATGCTGCGTGCCGCCATCGACGCAGGGCAGGTGGGTGCCTCGGTCTACCCCGACCGCTGGGTGGACGTGGGCACGCCCGCGCGGCTGGCCGCCCTCAACGCCAGCGGGCCTGCCAGCTCGGCATTGCACTGACATCCCTTGCTTTACGTATCATCCCGTTCATGACTGCCATTCCCCACCAGGCCATCTACGCCGACCGCCGTGCCCGCCTCGCCGCCCAGTTGGGGCCGGGGGGCATCGCCATCGTCCCCACCGCGCCGGAACGCACCCGGAACCGCGACAGCGAGTACCTGTTCCGCTTCGACAGCTACTTCTACTACCTCACCGGCTTCACCGAGCCGCGCGCCTGGCTGGTGATCACCGCCGAAGGCCACACCACGCTGTTCTGCCAGCCCAAGGACCTGGAGCGCGAGATCTGGGACGGCATCCGCCTGGGGCCGCAGGCCGCGCCCGGCGCACTGGGCGTGGACGAGGCGTATTCGGTGGACGAGCTGGACGCCCGCCTGCCCAAGCTGCTGGAAAACCGCGCCACCGTGTGGTACCCGTTTGCGGTACACACGGGGCTGGACACCCGGGTGGACGGCTGGCTGCAAAAGGTGCGTGCACGCGTGCGCTACGGCGCCCTGTGCCCCGACGCCCAGCGCGACCTGTGCGGCCCGCTGGACGAGATGCGGCTGATCAAGGACGCGCACGAGATCGGCGTGATGAAACGCGCCGCGCAGATCAGCGCCCAGGCCCACATGCGCGCCATGCGCCGCAGCGCGGCCACCATCCGCGCCGGGCAGGACCTGCGCGAATACCACCTGGACGCCGAACTGCTGCACGAATTCCGCCAGCACGGCTCGCAGTACCCGGCCTACGGCAGCATCGTGGCCGCCGGCGCCAACGCCTGCGTCCTGCACTATCGCGCCGACGCGGCCCCGGTGCGCGACGGCGAACTGGTGCTGATCGACGCCGGCTGCGAACTGGACGGCTACGCCAGCGACATCACCCGCACCTTCCCGGCCAACGGCAAATTCACCGGCCCGCAGCGCGACCTGTACAACCTGGTGCTGGCCAGCCAGGACGCGGCCGTGGCCGCCACCAGGCCGGGCAACCGCTTCGTGGACCCGCACGACGCCACGGTGAAGGTGCTGGCCCAGGGCATGCTGGACCTGGGGCTGCTGAACAAGAACGACGTGGGCCACCTGGACGACGTGATCGCCCAGCGCCACTACTTCCGCTTCTACATGCACCGCACCGGCCACTGGCTGGGGCTGGACGTGCACGACGTGGGCAGCTACGTGGAACCC
>JAUVXK010000150.1 GCA_030603635.1 Burkholderiales bacterium
CTCGTCGGAATAGTGGCCCCGGGCATTGAGGATGGGGGCGATGCGTTCGCCGATGCGTTCGAATTCGTCGGCGCTGGGGTAGAGCAGCTGAAAGCTTTGGCCGATGAGCTCTTCGCGCGTGACGCCGAACATCTCGCAGACGGCCTGATTGCAGTCCACCATGGTGCGGTGGCGCGACAGCACCAGCCCCACAGGGGCCAGGTCGAAGGCCAGGCGGTAGTCGATGTCGGGGGAGGTGGTTTTCAAGGGGCTTAGGGGTTGGCCTTTAGGCAATACTACGTATGCCATTACGTAGTATCGTACGGTTTTCCTTCACTTTTCGACAGGAGCGTGCAAGCATGAACAAGGTGTACCCCAGCGCGGCCGAAGCCCTCAAGGGCGTGGTGGCCGACGGGCAACTCATCGCCGTCGGCGGTTTCGGCCTGTGCGGCATTCCCGAGGCGCTGATCGACGCGCTGCGCGACAGCGGCGTGAAGAACCTGACCGCCATTTCCAACAACGCGGGCGTGGACGGCTTCGGCCTGGGCAAGCTGCTGGAAACGCGCCAGATCAGGAAGATGATCTCCAGCTACGTGGGCGAGAACAAGGAGTTCGAGCGCCAGTACCTGGCCGGTGAGCTGGAGTTGGAATTCACCCCGCAGGGCACGCTGGCCGAGAAGCTGCGTGCTGGCGGCGCGGGCATCCCCGCCTTCTTCACCAAGACTGGCGTGGGCACCCTGGTGGCCGAGGGCAAGGAGCTGCGCGAGTTCGACGGCGAAACCTACGTGATGGAACGCTCGCTGGTGCCCGACGTGGCCCTCATCAAGGCCGACGTGGCCGACCGCTCGGGCAACCTGCGCTTCAACCTGACGGCGCGCAACTTCAACCCGGCCGCGGCCACGGCGGGCAAGATCTGCATCGTGGAGGTGGAACGCGTGGTCGCCACCGGCGAAATCGCCCCAGACGACGTGCACCTGCCCGGCATCTACGTGCACCGCATCGTGGTCAACCCCACGCCCGAAAAGCGCATCGAAAAGCGCACCACCCGCGACCGCAAAGTTTGATCAGGAGAACAGACATGCCCTGGACCCAAGACCAAATGGCCGCGCGCGCGGCCCAAGAACTGCAGGACGGTTTCTACGTGAACCTCGGCATCGGCATTCCGACGCTGGTGGCCAACCACGTGCCCGACCACATCGAGGTGTGGCTGCAGAGCGAAAACGGCATGCTGGGCATCGGCCCCTTCCCCTATGAGGACGAGGTGGACGCCGACCTGATCAATGCCGGCAAGCAGACCGTGACGACCATCAAGGGCTCGTCCATCTTCGGCTCCGACCAGTCTTTCGCCATGATCCGTGGCGGCAAGATCAACCTGTCCATCCTGGGTGCCATGCAGGTGACCGGCAAGGGCGACCTGGCCAACTGGATGATCCCGGGCAAGATGGTCAAAGGCATGGGCGGTGCCATGGACCTGGTGGCGGGCGTCAAGCGCGTGATCGTGCTGATGGAGCACGTGGCCAAGAAGAAGGACGGCACCACCGACCTGAAGATCATTCCCGAATGCACCCTGCCGCTGACGGGCAAGGGCGTGGTCAACCGCATCATCACCGACCTGGGCGTGATGGACGTGACGCCCGAAGGGCTCAAGCTCGTGGAGTTGGCCGACGGGGTGACGCGTGAGGAGATTCAGAGCAAGACGGGTGTGCCGCTGATCTGATTAAAACGGCGTTGCAGACTCAAACACCATGGGCCTGCCATCCATGGGGTGTGGGAGGCTGAGCTGGCGGGCGTGCAGCAACAAGCGTGGGCTGGCAGCCACTTCCAATGGGGAGGCATACAGCTCGTCGCCCACAATGGGGTGGCCGATGGCCAGCAGGTGCACCCGCAGTTGATGTGAGCGTCCGGTGATTGGTTGCAACTCCAGCCGGCTGCAGGGCAGGGTGCCGCTGGCCATTTCCAGGTTCTGGGTGCCCATGATCCGCCAGCGGGTGTGGCTGGGTTTGCCGTGTTCGACATCCACCTTGCTGCGCGGGCGGTTGGGCCAGTCCACCATCAAAGGCAGGCGGATGTCGGACCACCCTTCACTGTCGGCGTTTTGCAAGGTGGGCACGCCGGCCACCAGGGCTTCGTAACGCTTGCTGACTGCCCGCTGCGCGAACTGGCGGCTCAGCACGGTCTGGTTGACCGGGCCTTTGGCCATCAGCAGGAGCCCAGAGGTGCCCATGTCGAGCCGATGGACCACCAAGGCATCGGCATACAAGGCCTGCACTCTGGCGCTCAGGCAATCGGCGTTTTCCGGGCCTCGACCGGGCACGGACAGCAAGCCCGCGGGTTTGTCCAGCACCAGCAGGGCGCTGTCTTCGTACACCACGGTAATGCCAGGGGGAGCCGGCACCGGGTGCCAGGTGGCGGGTTTCACCACTCGGCGCCCTCGACCAGAAACCGCACGCGGCGCTGGCCTTGCCACTCGTCGGCATCCAGCCGGAAGGCGAGTTTCACCCGGTTGGGCAGCGGGTCGGCGTGGCCGAACCAGATGCCATCGACCACCTCACCGCCGTGTCGCACTTTCAGTTGCAGATGCTTCTGCCCGACCAGCCGCTGGGAAACGATGTCCAGCTCCTCGCAGAACACGGGCGGCGCAAACCCTTGACCCCAGACCTGCTGGTGCAGGGTGTCGATCAGGTCCACGCGGCGGTATTGCGGATCGAGCGCACCGTCGGCTTCCAGGCGGCGCTGCAGCGTGGCGTCGTCGAGCCACTCGGCGGCGATCTGCTGGAAGGCCTGGTCGAAGGTGTCAAGGTGCTCTTCGTCAATGGTGCAACCCGCTGCCGCCGCATGGCCGCCGAAGCGCAGCAGCACGCCGGGGTGGCGCTTGGCGATCAGGTCCAGCGCATCGCGCAGGTGAAACCCGGGGATGGAGCGCCCGGAGCCCTTGAGTTGGTGTTCCTTGCCAGGGGCCTGGCTCGCGGCAAACACGAAGGTGGGGCGGTAGAGCTTGTCCTTGAGCCGTGCGGCCACGATGCCGATGACGCCTTCGTGGAATTCGGGGTCGAACAGGCACAGCGCGGTGGGTGGGGTGTCGGCCTCGTCCCACAGCGCTTCGGCCAGTTGCATGGCTTGCTCGCGCATGTCGCCTTCCAGGGTTTTGCGTTCGCGGTTGATGGTGTCGAGCTGCTGGGCCAGTTCGGCGGCGCGCTCGGGGTCGTCGGTGCTCAGGCATTCGATGCCCAGGGTCATGTCGCGCAGGCGCCCGGCGGCGTTGAGCCGCGGCCCCAGCGCAAAGCCCAGGTCGAAGCTGCTGGCCTGCAGCGGGTGGCGACCGGCCACCTGGAACAGGGCGGTCATGCCCGGGGGCATCTGCCCGCTGCGGATGCGCTTGAGGCCCTGCGCCACCAGGCGGCGGTTGTGGGTGTCGAGCTTGACCACGTCGGCCACCGTGCCCAGGGCCACCAGGGGCAGCAGGGAGTCGATGCGCGGCTGGGTCTGGGCCGTGAACACGTCCCGGGCGCGCAGTTCCGCCCGCAGCGCCAGCAGCACGTAGAACATCACGCCCACGCCAGCAATGGATTTGCTTTCGAATGCGCAGCCGGGCTGGTTGGGGTTGACGATGACGCAGTCTTGCGGCAGCGTGACCTGCCCATCGCTCACGGCGGGGAGGTGGTGGTCGGTCACGAGCACCTGCAGGCCGAGTGCGCGTGCGTGCGCCACGCCGTCCACGCTCGCGATGCCGTTGTCCACCGTGACCAGCACATCGGCCCCGCGCGCCTTCACGCGCTCGGCAATCGCCGGCGTGAGGCCGTAGCCGTCGGTCACGCGGTCGGGTACCAGGTAGTCCACGGCGCCCCAGCCGAGCGGCGCGCCGAGCAGGCGCAGACCGCGCAGACCGGTGGCGCAGGCAGTGGCACCGTCGCAGTCGTAGTCGGCCACGATGCAGATGCGCCGGCCGGCCTGCAGGGCGTCGGCCAGCAGTTGGGCCGCCTCCGTGGCGCCCCGCATCTGCTCGGGGGGCTGCAGGCGGGCGAGGCTGTCGTCGAGTTCGTCGGTGCTGCGTACACCCCGTGCGGCATAGAGGCGAGCCAGCAGCGGGTGAATGCCCGCCTGTTCCAGCGCCCAGACGGTGCGCGGGGGCGCGTCGCGGGAGATGATTTTCATGGGATTACAAAGAGGACAGGGTGTCGGCCACGGAGACGTGGCGCGTGGGGCGTGGCCAGTACCGACGCAGGGCATGCCACCAACTGCTGCCGCTGGTGGATCTGGCTTGTGGAGGCTGGGCGTGCCAGGTCTGGCGGTGGGATTCGCCACACAGGGTCAATGACCATGGCGTCGAGGGTGTGGTCTGTGCCAGCCAGGGGGCCAGCACGTCGCGGTCCAGGGCGTGCCACGCCGTGGACCAGGCGCTCCAGTCGCCTTGCAGGGCGGCATCCCGAAGGGCGTTTTCCACATGGGGTGGCGGGTGGGTCGGCGCGGCTTCGCTGGCGCTCAGCCAACCGCTGCCGCTGATCCACAGGCCGTTGACCGCTGGCAGGCCGCGTGCGGCAAGCGCGTCGTTGACCGGGTGGGTGTAGAACAGCATCTGGGCTTCGTTGAGCAGGCGCAGCAAGGGGCGGACGGCGGGCGTGGCGGTGGCGTCCGGCAGCCAGCCGTCGAGCCGGCGGTGCGCGACCCGGTCCAGGCTGGGCCAGGGCAGGTCGCGGAACACCTCGCCTTCGGCACGCCAGCGGGTGGGCTGCTCGGGCACCAGGGTCAGACCGTCTTCTTCGGCCAGGGGGCGCAGGGCATCCCAGAGGCGGTGGGCCTCTTCCTCGGTGAGGGTGTCGGTGGGCACGGCTTGCAGGCTCACCTGTTCCATGCCCACGGTCCAGTGGCAGAGGTGGAACCAGGCGCAGGGGCGGTCCACCACGCCAGCGTGCCAGGCCGCCAGGGGCAGGGTACCGTCGCGCCGCGGTGCCCAGCCCAGGGCCGACGCGA
>JAUVXK010000077.1 GCA_030603635.1 Burkholderiales bacterium
CGCCTCAGCCTGTTCTGGTTCGACCTGCTCGGTCCCAAGGGTCAGGCCATCTGCCCCATCCACCTCACTGGCCAGGACCCTGAAAGTGTGGTGAGCGACGCCGAAAAGCCCCTGGTGCGCGGTCGCTCCATGCTGGTCAAGCGGCTCAAGCCCATTCCCGTGGAGGCCGTGGTGCGCGGCTACCTGGCAGGCAGCGGCTGGAAGGAATACCAGGAAAGCCGCAGCGTGTGCGGCGTGCCCCTGCCCGAGGGCCTGAACAACGCCAGCAAGCTGCCCGCGCCCATTTACACCCCGGCGGCCAAGGCCGAAATGGGCGAGCACGACGAGAACATCACCTTCGAAAAGACGGTGGAGATGATCGGCCCCGAGCTGGCCGCCAAGATCCGCGACATCTCCATCCGCCTGTACCAGGCCGCCGCCGAATATGCCGCCACCAAGGGCATCATCATTGCCGACACCAAGTTCGAATTCGGCCTGGACAAGGACGGCACCCTGGTGCTGATGGACGAGGTGCTGACGCCCGACAGCTCACGCTACTGGCCCGCCGACAGCTACGCTGAAGGCAGCAACCCGCCCAGCTTCGACAAGCAGTTCCTGCGCGACTGGCTGGAAACCGCCCACGTGGAAGGCCGCCCCTGGAACAAGACCGCCCCCGCGCCACGACTGCCACGTGAGGTGATCGAGCAGACCGCCGCCAAGTACCAGGAAGCGCTGAAGCGGCTGCTGGGCTGAGTATCTAGAATCGAGTCATGCCGCTGACCGCTGCCCAACGCCGCTTGACCGCATGGTTTGCCTTGTGGTCGGTGGTGCTGGGTGCCTTGCTGCCCGCCGTGGCTCAGGCCGCCTGGCGATCGCATGACCGGGCCGACTGGATCGAGATCTGCACCAGCACCGGCATGCTGTGGGTGAAGGCGGAAGTCAGCCAGGCGGATGCCGATCCCACCACGGTTCAGGGGGCGGGGATGTCCTGCCCCTGGTGCCTGTCGCCCCACGGTGGCCCGGCGCTGCTGTCCGAGCCCTCCGAGTCCGCGTTCGAGGCACAGCCGCATCAGGAACGCCCGCCCACGCATCTGCTGGCCGCTCCGATCGCACCGCACTGGCCGGGCGCTCATGCACGCGCTCCGCCGCTGACGACCTGAGCCGTCGTCCGCCTTGAGCGGGTGGGCCTCGGCGTCTGTCATCCCTTCTCTTTTTTCAACGCGACCGAGTGTCCGGCCGCTGCCACGCGGGCATCGCCCGTGGCCCTTTCCGTCTGTCCGATTCAAGGAGTTCCGTATGAAACGTCTTTTCATTTCCGCCGTTCTGGCGCTCACTGCCCAGGCCTGGGCACAGGTGCAGGTCACCGTCGAAGAGGCCTGGGTGCGCGGGACCGTGGCCCAGCAGAAGGCCACTGGCGCCTTCATGCGCCTGACCCCTTCAGCCGATGCGCGCCTCGTGGCTGTCGAATCCCCCGTGGCCGGGGTGGTCGAAATCCATGAGATGGCCATGGAAAACAACGTGATGCGCATGCGTGCCGTTGCCGGTCTCGACCTCCCCGCCGGTCGTGTCGTCGAGCTCAAGCCCGGTGGCTACCACGTCATGCTCATGGATCTCAAACAGGCCGTGAAGGCTGGCGATACCGTGGCCCTGACACTGGTGTTTGAGGACGCGAACAAACGGCGCTACACCCAGACCATTGAGGCACCGGTGAAAGCGCTTTCGGGTGCGCCGGCGAGCCACGGTCACGGGGGGCACCGGCACTGAGGGTGGTGCTGAACCGGCGCAGCCGTCGTCAAGCGGCTGCCGGTCGTTGCGACTTGCGGCGGGCCTTGTCCTCGTACATGTCCCGGTCGGCTTGGACCACCGTCTGGGACATGGATTCGTTGGCGAGCCTGAACGCGTGCCCGATGGAGGCCGCGACGTGGGCCGCTGCCAGGGAAGCACGCAACCGCTCCAGCAACCGGCCGGCTTCCCGGGATGAGACGTTGGACACCAGCACGGCGAACTCGTCGCCCCCGATGCGCGCCAGGATGTCCTGTTCGCGAAACTGGCCTCTGAGGGTGGCGGCAGCCCGCCTCAGCAGTTCATCGCCGGCATCGTGTCCCTGGGTGTCGTTCAGCACCTTCAGGTCGTCGAGGTCGATGATCACGACCATGGAGTTCTGGACGGAGCGCACCGTGGCGTCTTCCTGGTCTTGCAGGGCAAGTGCCCAGCCTCGCCGGTTGTACAGGCCGGTGAGCATATCCGTTTCCGCCTCGTAGCGGTGACGTTCCGCTTTCCGGATGGCGGCTTCTGCGCGGACGTGGGTCATCAGCATCGTGCTCAAGGAACGGGCGAGTGTGACGGCCAGGAGCCGCTGCTCCAGCGTGAGGGGCTTTTGCGGGCCGGGGTCGAGAGCACAAAGCGTTCCGGCGATCTGGCCACGTGCCCTGTAAAGGGGCAGCCCTATGTAGGCGGCGATCGGCAACGGGAGTTCCTGGTTGATCGGTGCCCGTCGATAGGGCTCGATCCGTTGCGCCTCTTCGGCAAACATGGGGCCCTCGCCGGCCGCCATTCTTGAACAATAGGTGCCGTTCCAGCGAAACATCCGTCCGGGCTGGGTCTGGTAGCCGTCGTCCAGGCTTTTGACCACGGTCCAGTCATCGTCGTCCAGGCGCGTCACCATCCACAAGGTGAATGGAATCGCGCGCTTCAGGCAGCCGAGCACCGCCCCCAGGGCCTCATCGGCGGTGGCGAACGGCTGCAGTTCGGCGGGGTTCCCGGGGAGGGCGGGGTGAAGCATGTCGAGCACAAAGGTCTTGATGGCAGGGCCAAGTGTAGGCCGGTGGTGGCGGAACATCAAACCCATTCAGTCCCACGGTGAGGGGGGCTATCTTGCCCGGTCACGGGTTGTTATATTGGGTGCAGTCCAATCTTTCCAGTTATCTACCCAACTCCATGACGAGTGACCGATCGAACCCGGGAATCACACGGGTTTTCAGGGGACTTCGCAGAAAAAGCCGGGCGGCCATGACCGCGTTGGTGACCACGCTCGTGCTGTCGATGCTGCCCGTTTTCAACTGGGTGGCCAGCGCGGACGGGACGGCGCATAACCTGCAGCATGAGGTCGAGCACGCGGGGGAGGAGGTGTCGGTGCACGTGCTCGAAAGATTCCGCACCTTCGAACTGGTCCTGCGGGGCGTGCGAGGGTTCGTCGAGGGGTCGGACACCGTTACCGCCATCGAGTTCTCCGCGTTCATTCGTGCCTTGCAACTCAGCCAGACCGCCGATGGCCTGCTGGGTGTGACCTACATCCCGTGGATTGCGGCGGAGCAGGTGGACGCGTTTCTGGCCGAGGCAGGGCCCCGCTACGGGGTTTGGGACCTCGTCATCGACCGGGATGAGGGGCAAGACGCTTACGCCCCGATCCTGTTCATCGAGTCGCCGAATGGCAATGCCTATGGTCCCCGGGGATTTGACATTTTCCGGGTGCCCCAGACACGAAACGCGGCCCTGCAGGCCAGAGACACCGGCCAGACGGTGTTGAGCGATCGGGTTCCGCTGCGCCTGATTGGAGGGGACAGCCAGGATGCCGCGATGGTGATGTACGTCCCCATCTACGGCCAGCCCGCGTCGGACGTGGAGGCGCGCAGGCGCCACTTCATCGGTTGGGCGAGCGCGCGCTTTCGCGTCAGCGACGTGGTGCACAGCCCGGATCTGCTGGTGCACAGCGGGCTGCACATTCAGCTTTTCGAGGGGGACTCGCCTGCCGACGACCGGTTTCTGGCCGGGCGACTGAACGAACACGACCTCCCGCTCAACGGTGCGGACATCGACCCTCGATACCGGGCGCAAGGCGTGATCGAATTTGGCGGCAATCGCCTGAACTACACGATTGCGCCGACGACGGAGTTCATCGCCACCCATGCCGATGTTTCCCATCACGGGTTTGCCGCTCTCGGCGTGTTGTTGAGCGTCCTGGCCGGAGCCATTGTCTGGCTCCTGATGACCGGCCGGGACCGGGCCGACCGGGCCGCACGCATCATGACGCGGGAATTGAGGCGGCTGTCCGCCGACATGGACGGCACCCTCAACGCCATCCCCGATCTGCTTTTCGAGGTCGACCGCCAGGGACGCTACGTGGCCTTGCGCACCCGCACGGAACAGGGCCTGCTGGTGCCGAGGCACGAACTGGTGGGCAAGACCGTGCACGAGGTGCTGCCCGAGCCGGCGGCGCAGGTCTGCCTGGAGGCTTTCGAAGAAGCGGCCGTTTCAGGGTTCTCCTTCGGTCGGCAGATCGAACTCGTGATCGACGATGCCCCCCGGTGGTTCGAACTGTCGGTGGCGCCGAAGCAGGCAGACGATGGCGGCGAACTCCACTTCGTCATGCTCTCGCGCGACATCACCGACCGGGTGCTGGCCTTGCGCCAGCTGGAACAGAGCGAGCGTGCGTTGAGGGAGGCCCAGCGGGTGGCGGCCGTGGGGCACTTCTGGGTGGACACCGACACCCGCCTGTGGCGTGGCTCCGCTTCTGTGGGGGAGTTGCTGGGTCTGCCTGGAGAGTCCACCATGCCCCTGGAGCAGGTGGTGGCGTTGATCGACCCCCGGTTTCGTGACCGGTTCATGGCGGCGTGCCTGTGTGCGGAAGGTGATCCCCAACCCACGCTGGAGTTCAGCCTCGCGCGGGCCGATGATGGGGCACTGCGCTGGATGCTGCTGTGCTCGCGTCAGGACGCCGGTCCCCGGAGCCCGGGTGGATCCCGGTTCTTCACCCTGCAGGATGTGACCCGGCGCCACGAGTCCGAGGCCCAACTGAAGTTGCTTGAAAAAGCCGTGGCCAGCCTGAACGACATGATCCTGGTCACCGAGGCGGAGCCGGTGGACAAGCCGGGGCCGCGGATCGTTTTCGTGAACGACGCGTTCGTCCGCAAAACGGGGTACGAACGCGCCGAGGTGCTGGGCAAGTCTCCCCGCATCCTCCAGGGACGTGCCACATCCCGACAGGAGCTCGATCGCATCCGCCAGGCGCTTCTGGCCTGGCAGCCGGTGCGGGCGGAGATCGTCAACTACACCAAGGACAAGCAGCCCTATTGGGTCGAACTGGTGATTCAGCCGATGGCCGATGAGGAAGGATGGTTCACCCACTGGGTGTCGGTGGAGCGGGACGTCACCGAACGGCGCCTTGCCGAGGACAAGGTGCACCAACTGGCCTATTACGATGGATTGACCCAGTTGCCGAACCGGGCCCTGTTCATGGAGACCGTGGCGGCCATGCTGTCGGAGCCCGCTCCTCGTCCGGCGCTGGGGGCGGCGTTGCTGGTGGACCTGGACAATTTCAAGGTGGTCAACGACAACTGGGGTCACCACCGGGGTGATCGCCTCCTCATCGAGATCGCCCAGCGGATTCAGGCCGAGCTGGAGCCGCAGGACCTGTTGGCCCGGTTGGGTGGAGACGAGTTCATGGTGCTGCTCCAGGATGCGGGGGCCGACCTGGAGACCGCGTCACGTCGCGTCCATGCCCTGAGCGAACGCCTGCTGGCGGCCATTGCCCGACCATTGCGCATCGACGAGGGGGAGCATTTCACCTCGGCAAGCATCGGTGGGGTGCTGTTCGGCGACGGTCCGTTGTCGGTGGAGGAGCTTCTGAGCCGGGTGGATTCGGCCATGTATTCCGCCAAAAGCAGCGGCAAAAACGCCTTCCGTTTTTTCGACAGTCGCCTCAAGGCCCAGGTCGCCGAGCAGGCGATGCTGGAACGGGATCTGCGCCTCAGCATAGACCGGCAGGAGCTGCATCTCCTCTACCAGCCCCAGGTGGACGCTCATGGCCGGGTGGTGGGGGCAGAGGCCCTGTGCCGATGGCACCATGGCACGCAAGGTTCCATTCCACCCTCGCTGTTCATTCCTCTGGCCGAAACCTCCGGTTTCATTCAGGCCATGGGGCTCTGGATTCTGGAGTCGGCCTGCGCGTTTCTGGCCACCTGGAGCCATGACCGCCTTACGCAGGACCTGAGTCTGTCGGTGAATGTGAGCGCCCGGCAGTTCCTCCACCCCGACTTCCTGCAGCAGGTCGAGCGCACCCTGGCCAAGACCGGCGCGTCGCCCCATCAACTCAAGCTGGAGCTGACGGAGAGCGTCTTCGCCGGGGACATTGACGACATTGTCCAGAAGATGGCTTCGTTGCACGCGCTCGGCATCCGTTTTTCGCTGGATGACTTCGGCACGGGCTACTCCTCGCTCAGCTATCTCAAGAGCCTGCCACTGGATCAGCTCAAGATCGACCAGTCGTTCGTGAAAGACGTGCTGCGCAGCAGCAGTGACCAGGCCATCGTCCGCACGGTGATCGCACTTGGCCAAAGCCTGGGGCTGCGCGTGATCGCCGAAGGCGTGGAAACGCCGGAGCAGCAGGAATTCCTACACCGTGGCGGTTGCGAGTTCTACCAGGGCTACCTGTACGGCCGCCCGATGCGAGAGCAGGAACTGCTCGACCTCGTCTTGGCCGGTGACCCATCCCTGGGAGGGTAGGTTGCCAGGGGCGTGCCGGTGTTCAGCGTCGGGTCAGCTGGAAGACCGAGACCACCTCGGACAGGCGCTGGGCTTGGTCCTTCAGACTCGAAGCGGCGGCGGCGCTCTGCTCCACCAGTGCCGCGTTCTGTTGTGTCATCTGATCGAGCTGGCTCACCGCCACATTGACCTGTTCGATGCCGTCGCTTTGCTCGTTCGCGGCGGCGGTGATCTCGCCGATGATGTCGGTGACCCGTTGCACGCTTTGCACGATTTCACCCATGGTCTTGCCGGCGTTCTCCACCAGGGTGCTGCCTTCTTCCACCTTGGTGACGCTGTCGCCGATCAGGTCCTTGATTTCCTTGGCCGCCTGAGCACTCCTCTGGGCCAGGGTTCTCACCTCGCCGGCCACCACGGCAAAGCCGCGTCCCTGCTCGCCGGCTCGGGCGGCCTCCACGGCCGCGTTCAGGGCAAGGATGTTGGTCTGGAAGGCGATCCCGTCGATGACGCCGATGATGTCCGCGATTTTCCGGCTGCTTTGCTGAATGCTCTCCATCGTGGACACCACCTGATGAACCACCGCTCCGCCGCGCTCGGCCACCTGGGCGGCGCTGCCGGCCAGTTGATTCGCCTGCCGCGCCGCGTCGGCGCTTTGCTTGACCGTCGCCGTCAGCTCCTCCATGCTGCTGGCCGTCTCCTCGAGGCTGCTGGCGGCCTGCTCGGTGCGTATGCTCAGATCGTGGTTGCCGGTGGCAATTTCGGCGCTGGCCATGGTCATGCCGTCGGTGCTTTGGCGCACTTCACCGACGATGCGTTGCAAGGCGCTCTGCATCGCCGACAGGGCACGCAGCAGCTCACCCAGTTCGTCGGCCCGATGGGATTCGACACGCGATGTCAGGTCACCTTGGGCAATCGTCTTGGCCACGTCCACGGCTTCCTGCACCGGCTGGGTGACGCTGCGGCTGATCAGGTACGCGGCCCCCGAACCCAACAGCAGCCCGAGCGCGGCCATGGCCAGCAAATACATTTTCGATTCGGCGATTCCGCTGGCTACGCTGGCGGTGAACTGCTCGTTGAGGCTTGCCTGGTAACGCTGAAGTTTGGTCATCGTTTCCAGGTAGACATCGGCCGCCGGGATCAGGCGGCCCGACAGCGCCGCGTCGGCGGCGGCCTCGTCGCCGCTGCCGAGCAGATCGAAGTAGCTTTGACGGATTTGAATGTATTCCACGCGGCGCTGCCCGATTTCGGCCAGCAGTGCCCGACCTGCTTCGGAGGTGATGGATTCCTCCAGGGCTTTCTGCAGTTCGTTGATGCGTTGGGTGGTCTGCTGGATGAGTGGGGCGAAGTGGGCCTGCACGGCGGGGTCGTTCCTGGACCGGGCCAGGGCCATGACGCGGTTCACGTTGAGCCGGGTGTTCCCCACCCACTCGTCGGCGAGGTCGGCGCGGCGTTGTCGTTCGGTGGCGTCCGTGAAGGCGCGTTCCACCCGTTCCAGGCTGAAGATGCCGACCCCGACGGCGATCAGCAGCAGGGCGATCACACAGGCGAAGCCCATGCCCAGCCGCGTGCCAATCTTGAGATTCGTGATGTTCATGAGTCGCTCCTCGATGGTTGTTGTAAGCATGTTAACGAGAAACGGCGCCCCCCGTTTTGCCGACGCGACGGCCGCCCTGCGATTCCGAAGGGGTTCATGCTAATACGTCCGAGGTTGACGGGCAACACGCGTTTGCGGTCAAGGGGGCGCGCAGCCCCCTGACCGGCGCCCCGCTCAATAGCTCAGCGCCCTGGCCTTGCCCCAGAACACCCGGTACATGAAGACCGTGTACGCCACGATGACGGGCACGGTGAGCGCCACGCCCACGAAGGTGACCATGAGCGAGGGGGTGGCGGCGGCGGCTTCGTACACCGTCATTTGCCCGATCACGACATAGGGGTAGAGGCTGTAGGCCAGGCCGAAGAAGGCCAGCACGAAAATGAGCACGGTGTTGGCGAACACCAGCCACCCATAGCCGGCTTCGACCACGGACGAACGGCCCGCGACCCAGTGGATGGCCACCAGCGCCAGCACGCTCATCAGCGGCACGGGCAGCAGCATGAACAGCTCCGGCACGGCGAACCACTTGTCCCACACCTGGGGGCTGACCAGCGGCGTGGCCAGCGAAATCGCGAACAGCGAGGCGGCCATGGGCCACAGGGCACGCCGGGCCCAGGCGACGGCCTGGTCGCGCAGGGCACCGTCGGTTTTCATGATGAGCCATCCGGCACCCAGCATCACGTAGGCGGCGGGTAGGGTCACGGCGATGCACAGGCTGAACGCCCAGCCCAGCGCACTGTGGTCGAAGCCGGTGATGTAGCTTCCCAGCATCCAGCCCTGGGCCGCACTGGCCAGCAGGGAGCCTCCGAAGAAGGCGCGGTTCCAGAAAGGCTTGTATCGCAGCGGGGCCTTGACGCGGAAATCGAAGGCGACGCCACGTAGGATGAGGCCGATCAGCATCACGGCCACGGGCAGGTAGAGCGCCTGCAGCACCACCCCGTGGGCCTTGGGAAACGCCACCAGGAGCACGCCCACGCCCAGCACCAGCCAGGTCTCGTTGGCGTCCCAGAACGGACCGATGCTGGCGATCATGGTGTCTTTCTGCGCGTCGTTGCCCAGGGGCAGCAGCAGGCCGACGCCCAGGTCGTAGCCATCGAGCACCACGTAGGCGAGCAGCGCCAGACCCATGATGGCCATGAAGAACAGCGGGAGGAATTCGGCGAACGTCATCTCAGGCTCCGGCTTTGCCGAGGCTGGCATCGGCGGGTGGGGTGATTCCCACCGGTTTGGGGTGTTCGGCCATGTGCTTCAGCACGCCGACATAGGTCACCAGCAGCAGGCCATAGACGATCACGTAGGCGGTGAGCGTGGCGCCGACGTAGGCGGGCGGGATCTGCGTGGCCACGTCGGCGGTGCGCAGCAGCCCATGTACCACGTATGGCTGGCGGCCGATCTCGGTGACATACCAGCCCGCCAGGGTCGCCACCCAGCCGGAAAACGTCATGCCCGCGAGCACCCAGAGCAGCGGCCGCGACAAGGTGGTGGCCTGCGCACGGCGCTGTGGCCACAACTTCCAGGCAGCCCAACCAGCAACCAGCAGCATGAGCGTGCCCACCCCCACCATCACACGGAAGGCATAGAACACCGGCGCCACGGGGGGGTGTTCGCCCATGAAGTCGTTCAGGCCCTGCACTTCACCCTCCCATTCGTGGGTGAGGATGAGACTGGCGAGCTTGGGCACCTTGACGGCGTAGTGGGTGGTGCGGGCTTCCTCGTTGGGGATGCCGAACAGCGTCAGGGGGGCGCCGCGCTGGGTTTCCCAGATGCCCTCCATCGCCGCCACCTTGGCCGGCTGGTGTTCCAGGGTGTTGAGGCCGTGCAGGTCGCCGGCCAGAAACTGCAGCGGCATGACCACGGCCGCCACCGCCACGGCCGCCCGCAAGGCCTTGTGCGTGCCGCGGGTCGCACTGCCCTGGAGCAGTTGCCAGGCGCACAGGCCGGCGACGAGGAACGACGCCGTCAGCGCCGAGGCCAGCAGCTTGTGCGCCAGCCGGTAGGGAAAGGACGGGTTCAAGACGATGGCCAGCCAGTCCACCGGCATGAACTCGCCGTTGACGATCTCGTAGCCGGCAGGCGTCTGCATCCAGGAGTTGAGGCTCAGGATCCAGAACGCCGACAGCGTGGTGCCGATGGCCACGAACAGCGTGGCCGCGAGGTGCACCCGCTCGCTCACGCGCCCCCGGCCGAACAGCATGATGCCCAGGAAGCTGGCCTCCAGGAAGAAGGCCGTCAGCACTTCATAGCCCAGCAATGGGCCGGAAATGTTGCCCGTGCGCTCCATGAAGCCCGGCCAGTTGGTGCCGAACTGGAAACTCATCACGATGCCCGAGACCACGCCCAGTGCGAAGGTGAGCGCGAACACCTTGGTCCAGAAGTAGTAGGCCTCTTCCCATGCGGGATCGCGCGTTTGCACGAAGCGGATGCGGAAGAACAGCAGGAACCAGCACAGCGCGATCGTGATTGTGGGAAACAGGATGTGAAAGCTCACGTTCACCGCGAACTGGATGCGCGACAGCAACAGGGTGTCGAATTCCATGGGGGTGGCCTCCGGGAAAGATCAGTCTGCCGATGCGTTCTTCGCAGGCCGTGCTGTCGGCTTGCGTGCGGCCTTGCCGGTGAGCCGATCCTTGAATTCCAGCACCCGCGAAACCTTGGCCCCCATGTCCAGCAGCTGGCGGGCGGTATCGGGCGAGAGTTTCTGCACCTCGTCAAACCAGTTCATGAGCTGCTCGATCAGCTCATGCATGGCCTTCATGCGCTGCTGCGCATAGGCTTCGTCCTCGCTTGCGGGGGGCTGCATCAACGCCACGCGCAGCATGCTCTGGGTAGGCTCGACCTCGCGTCGGCGGCGCTGCTCGGCCAGGGTGTGGAAGATTTCCCAGACGTCCTGCGGCGCCTCGAAGAACTCGCGCCGGTCCCCCGGGAAATGGCGCAGCTTCACCAGCTGCCATGACTGCAGCTCCTTGAGTCCCATGCTCACGTTGGAGCGGGAAAACGCCAGCGCCTCGGCGATGTCGTCGGCGCACAAGGGCTGGCGCGAAACGAACAGCAGGGCATAGATCTGCCCCACTGTGCGGTTGATGCCCCAGCGGCTGCCCATCTCGCCGAAATGGTGGATGAAGGACTGGGTGAGTGGCGTGATGTCCATGGGCTTCCGAATTTTCAGAAATTTCTGAAATTCTAGGAATCCCGAAAATCCCTTGTTCGCTAGGGGGGCTTTTCCTGGGAGGGGTCAGTACTGGGTGTTCGGCAGTTCGACCACGAGCCCGTCAAGCTCCGGCGTGAGTGCGATCTGGCAGCTCAGCCGGCTGTTGGGGCGCCGCTCGGCAGCGGCGAAATCCAGCATGCTGTCCTCGTCAGCCACCAGGGGCGACAGTTGCGCCAGCCACGGTTCACGCACGTACACATGGCAGGTGGCGCAGGTGAGCAGCCCGCCGCAGTCGCCTTCGATGCCGGGGGCGTTGGCGGCGATGGCGGCCTGCATCAGGCTCTGGCCGGGCTGGGCTTCGAGGGTGCGTTCGGTGCCCGTGGCGGGGGAAACGAGGGTGACGGTGATCATCAGAATCGGCTGAAGTATTCGCGGCGTTGGAAGGCGTCCGGGTCGTCGGCGTCGCGGAAGCGCTGCCATTCCAGACGTTTGATCTGTGTGAGGTAGGCCACCCAGTCGGCGCCGATGCGTTCGACCAGCACGGTATCGGCGTGCAGAGCGTCGAGGGCTTCGCCCAGGCTGGTGGGCAAGGGGGTGGCCTGGGCGCCGTAAGGGTCTTCAGTGGCCGGTGATGGGGTGAGGCGGCGCTCGATCCCGTCCAGCCCGGCCTCGATCTGCGCGGCCAGGTAGAGGTAGGGATTGGCGGCGGATTCGCCGATGCGGTTTTCGATGCGCGTGGCCGGGTCGTTCGCCCCACCGATGACGCGCAGCATGGCGCCCCGGTTGTCGCGCCCCCACTGCACCGACTGTGGCGCCAGTGCGTTGGGCCTGAAGCGCGCGTAGCCGTTGGCGGTGGGGGTGCAGAACACGGCCATGCCGCGGGCGTGTTCCAGCAGCCCGGCCAAGTAGTGGGCGCCCACGTTCGACAGGGTGTGGCGGGCATCCAGCGCGGTGCTGTCGACCAGGGGTTCCGTTCGCACCATGGCGTTGGCGCCGGTGGCGAGGTCGCTGAGCGAC
>JAUVXK010000031.1 GCA_030603635.1 Burkholderiales bacterium
ACGCCGAGGGACGAAGGCGCGCTGACGCCGGGGGCCTGGCCACCGGGCAGCACGTCCAGGCACACCGTGAGGTACACCGCATCGCAGGCCGCCAGATCCCGTTCCAGCACGGCACGCGCGGTGGCCACGCCCGATTCGGTCTGCAGGGATTCGTCGAGGGCGTAGCGCACGCCCAGCGCATGGGCCCGGTCGAACAGGGCCTGGGTGTTGCCGTAGGGGCTGATGCCGAGTACGTGGTACTCGAACGGTCGGCCAGCGGCTTGGCACGCCTCAGCCATCTGGCGAAACGGCGTGCCCGAATTGCCTTGTGCGGCTTGGCGCAGGTCGAAATGGGCGTCGAAGTTGACGATCAGCAGGCGTTCGTTCGCGGGCCGGGAGCGGGTGATGCCCTGGAAGGTGCCCCAGGCCACTTCATGCCCGCCGCCGAGCACCAAAGGCAAGCTCCCACGTGTCAAGGCGTCGGCCACCCGTTCGGCCAACGCCGACTGGGCGGCTTCCAGGTCATGGTCGTCGCAGCGCACGTCGCCCGCATCCCACAGGGTGGGTCCACCGATCACCGGCAGGTTGGCCAGGGCGGCGCGCAATGCGGCAGGCCCTTCGGCGGCACCGGGGCGACCCCCATTGCGGCTGACGCCTTCGTCCGACGCGAAGCCCATCAGGGCGACCCCGCCTTGAGACGATGCCGTCCAGGCTCGGATTTGCTGGTGCCAGCGGGTGGATGGGCCGGTTTCCTCGGCGTCGATGCGGCCTTGCCAGATGAAGGGGGCGTTCATGGGGATTCCTTGCCGCCCACCACCACGCGGCGGCAGGGCGCGTGGCCAAACCAGTAGGTGAGCTCGTTGGGGTGTTCCAGGTCCCACAGGGCCAGGTCGGCGCGCTGGCCGGGGGCGAGGGTGCCCCGGTCGTGCAAATCCAGTGCGCGCGCGGCGTGGACCGTGATGCCGCGCACGGCTTCCAGTGGGGTGAGGCGGAAGAAGCTGCAGGCCATGTGTGCCATCAGCGGCAGCGACAGCGCGGGCGAGGTGCCGGGATTGTGGTCGGTGGACACGGCCATGGGCACGCCGGCCTCGCGCAGCGCGGTCACTGGGGGCAACTGGGTTTCGCGCAGCATGTAAAAAGCGCCGGGCAACAGCACCGCCACGGTGCCGGCGGCCTTCATGGCGGCCACGCCAGCCGGGCTCAGGTGTTCCAGGTGGTCGCAAGAGAGCGCGCCGAAAGAGGCGGCGAGCGCCGCACCACCCTGGTCCGACAGCTGTTCCGCATGGAGTTTGACCGGCAGCCCCAGGGACCGTGCCATTTCAAACACCCGACGTGTCTGTGCCGGGGTGAAGCCGATGGTCTCGCAGAAGGCATCGACCGCGTCCACCAGCCCCTGGGCATGCAAGGTGGGCAGCCAGGCGCACACGGCATCGATGTAGTCGTCGGGCTGGCCCTCGAATTCCGGGGGCAGGGCATGTGCCCCCAGAAAGGTGGTGTGCACCGAGAGGCCTGTTTCGCCACCTAGGCGCCGCGCCACGCGCAGGCAGCGCGCCTCGGCCTCCAGCGACAGACCGTAGCCGGACTTCACCTCCAGCGTGGTCACGCCCTGTTGCCTGAGCGCCTGCGCACGGCGCACCGTTCCGGCCAGCAACGCGTCTTCGCTCGCGGCGCGGGTGGCGGCCACCGTGGAGCGGATGCCGCCGCCCGCCCGAGCGATCTGCTCGTAGCTGGCGCCATTCAGGCGCATCTCGGCCTCATCGGCCCGGCGCCCGCCATAGACGAGGTGGGTATGGCAATCGACCAGACCGGGGGTGAGCAGGCCACCGCCCAGGTCGTGCTCTTCGTCCACTTTCAGGCCGGCAGGCAGCGTGGATGCGGGGCCGACCCAGGCGATGCGTTCGTCTTCGGTCACCACAGCGCCCGATTCGATCAGGCCCCAGTCATCGCCGGTCAACGTGGCCAGACGGGCATGGCGCCAGAGTGTCCGCGTGGGCGGGGTACTCATCCTCAGTCTGCCCAGAGCGCAGCCAGCGCGTCCTCGTTGCCTTCGGTTGCCCGGCCTTGGACCACGAGGTTGCTGGCGGCTTCGATGTCGGGTGCAAAGAGGCGGTCGCGCTCGTAGAACGACACCTGCGCACGCAGGGTGGCGTGGGTTTTTTGCAGACGAGGCGAGGTCGCCAGCGGGCGGTGGAAGTCCACCCCCTGCGCCGCAGCCAGCCATTCGATGCCCAGGATGGTGGCGGTGTTGTCGGCCATTTCCCCCAGGCGCCGTCCGGCGTAGGTGGCCATGCTCACATGGTCTTCCTGGTTGGCGCTGGTGGGCAGGCTGTCCACGCTGGCCGGGTGGGCGTGCGACTTGTTCTCCGAGGCCAGCGCGGCGGCGGTGACGTGCGCGATCATGAAGCCGCTGTTCAGCCCCGGGTTGTCCACCAGGAAGGGCGGCAGGCCCGAGAGCGTGCTGTCGATCAGCAGCGCGATGCGCCGCTCGGAAATCGCCCCGATTTCGCTGATGGCCAGGGCCAGCGTGTCGGCCGCAAACGCCACCGGCTCGGCATGGAAGTTGCCGCCAGAGAGCACTTCACCGGTGTCGGTGAACACCAGCGGGTTGTCGGTCACGGCGTTGGCCTCGATCAGCAAGGTGCGTGCGGCGTTGGCGATGAGGTCGCGGCAGGCGCCCATGACCTGAGGCTGGCAGCGCAGGCTGTACGGGTCCTGCACGCGTTCGTCGTGGGCCAGGTGCGACTGTCGGATCGCACTGCCCGCGAGCAGGGTGCGCGTGACCGCAGCGCTGGCGATCTGCCCCGGCTGGCCACGCACGGCGTGGATGCGCGGGTCGAAGGGGGCGTCGCTGCCCTTGGCGGCATCGACGCACAAGGCCCCGATGACGGTGCCGGCTTCCAGCAGGCGTTCGGCCATGAACAGGCCGTGCAGGGCCAGCGCGGTCGACACCTGGGTGCCGTTGATGAGCGCCAGCCCTTCCTTGGCCGCCAGCGTCAGTGGGGAGATGCCCGCTGCTTTCAAGGCTTGAGCCGCCGGTTGCCATTGGCCCTGGTACCAGGCTTCGCCTTCGCCCATGAGCGTGAGCGTCATGTGCGACAGCGGCGCCAGGTCGCCCGAGGCGCCGACCGAGCCTTTGACCGGGATGCACGGGACGATGCCGGCGTTGAGCACGGCCAGCAGGGTGTCCACCACCACCGGGCGCACGCCCGAGTAGCCGCGCGCCAGGCTCGCCGCCTTCATCACCATGACCAGCCGCACCGTGGCCGCGCTCATGGGTTCGCCGCAACCCACCGAATGCGAGAGGATGAGGTTGCGTTGCAGCGCTTCCAGTTGCTCATCGGGAATGCGCGTCTTGGCCAGCTTGCCGAAACCGGTGTTGATGCCGTAAGCCGCATCGCCTTTGTCCACGATGGCCTGGATGGCCGCGCTTGATGCCACCATGGTGTCGTAGGCCTGGGGGGGCAGGGTCACGTGCACCGGGCCCGACCAGACGGTGCGCAGGTCGGCCAGTGTCATCTGGCCGGGGTGGATCGGTAGTGGGGTCGTCATGGTTCGCATCATGCACGCAGCATGGGCAAGTGCAAGCCCTGCTTGCGGGCGGTTTCGATCGCGAGTTCGTAACCCGCGTCCGCATGGCGCATCACGCCCGATCCGCAGTCGTTGACCAGCACGCGCGCCAGGCGCTCGGCGGCGGCGTCGCTGCCGTCGGCCACGATGACCATGCCCGAATGCTGCGAGTAGCCCATGCCCACGCCGCCGCCGTGGTGCAGGCTGACCCAGGTGGCGCCACCGGCGGTGTTGAGAAGGGCGTTGAGCAGCGGCCAGTCGCTGACGGCGTCGGTGCCGTCGCGCATGCCTTCGGTCTCGCGGTTGGGGCTGGCCACCGAGCCGGTGTCGAGGTGGTCGCGTCCGATGACGATGGGCGCCTTCAGCTCCCCCTTGCGCACCATCTCGTTGAAGGCCAGGCCGGCGCGGTGGCGCTCACCCAGACCCAGCCAGCAGATGCGCGCGGGCAGGCCCTGGAAGGCGATGCGTTCGCGCGCCATGTCCAGCCAGCGGTGGGTGTGGTGGTTGTCGGGGAAGAGTTCCTTGATCTTGGCGTCGGTCTTGTAGATGTCCTCCGGGTCGCCAGACAGCGCCACCCAGCGGAACGGGCCCTTGCCCTCGCAGAACAGCGGGCGGATGTAGGCCGGCACGAAACCGGGGAAGTCGAAGGCGTTCTTCACGCCCTGGTCGAAGGCCACCTGGCGGATGTTGTTGCCGTAGTCCACGGTGGGCACGCCCATCGTGTGGAAGTCGAGCATGGCCTGCACGTGAACGGCACAGCTCTTGGCGGCGGCCTCCTTCAGCGCAGCGTGTTGCGACGGGTTTTGCTGCGCCGCCTTCCACTGCGCCACGGTCCAGCCCATGGGCAGGTAGCCGTGGATGAGGTCGTGGGCGGAGGTCTGGTCGGTGACGATGTCCGGGCGGATGCCACCGGCCTGGGCCCGCCTGACCAGCTCCGGCAACACCTCGGCCGCATTGCCCAGCAGCGCGATCGATACCGCCTCTTTCTTCGCGGTGTGTTCCTGGATCAGCTCCAGCGCGTGGTCGATGTCGCGCGCCTGCTTGTCCACGTAGCGCGTGCGCAGGCGAAAGTCGATGCTGCTCTGCTGGCACTCGATGTTCAGCGAGCACGCCCCCGCCAGCGTGGCCGCCAGCGGCTGCGCACCGCCCATGCCACCCAGGCCGGCGGTCAGTATCCAGCGGCCGGCCAAATCATTGTGGTAGTGCTGGCGGCCGGCTTCCACGAAGGTCTCGAAGGTGCCCTGCACGATGCCCTGGCTGCCGATGTAGATCCAGCTGCCGGCGGTCATCTGGCCGTACATGAACAGGCCCTTGCGGTCGAGTTCGTTGAAGTGTTCCCATGTGGCCCACTTGGGCACCAGGTTGGAATTGGCCAGCAGCACGCGCGGGGCGTTGGGGTGAGTCTTGAACACACCCACCGGCTTGCCCGACTGGATCAGCAGCGACTCGTCGTCGTTGAGGGTCTTCAACGTGGCCAGAATCTGGTCGAAACAGGCCCAGTCGCGTGCCGCGCGGCCGATCCCGCCGTACACCACCAGGGATTGCGGGTTTTCGGCGACCTCGGGGTCCAGGTTGTTCTGGATCATCCGGTAGGCGGCTTCGGTGAGCCAGTTCTTGCAATGCAGTTCGGTACCGCGCGGGGCACGGATCACGCGGGAAGGGTCGATACGGGTATTCATGGGGGACTCCTGGGTGGGGATGAGGGGGTTGAAAGACTCAGACCGTGGGCAGCCAGCCCATGGACAGACCCGCAGCAATGACGGCAGCACCCAGCACGATGCTCAGCACCGTGCGCAGCAGCCAGACGATCAACAGGTGGGACACGCGCAGTGGAATGCCGGTCGCCAGGATGCAGGGGATGCAACCGGAGAGGAACAGCACCATGCTCACCGACACGATGGCGGCCAGGGCGCGCACGGCGAACTCGGCTTCTTTCAGCAGGATGGCGGGCAGGAACATCTCGGCCAGGCCGGAGGCAAAGGCACCGCTGGCGGCGCTCGCCCCGGTGGTGCCCAGCATCGCGTCGGCCAGCATCAGGGCCGGCTTCAGCAACAAGCCGATCCATTCAAAGACGGGGGTGAACTTGGCCAGGCACAGACCGGCAAAACCCACCGCCAGAATGCTGGCCACCACGGTGGCCGACATGCGCAGCCCGTCGAGCAGGTTGCCCCACAGCATGCGGTGCAGCGGTTCGCGGCTGGCGTATCGGGCAATGCCGGCGTCCAGCGCGCGGTTGAACCGGCTGCGTTCGCCTGCGGTCTCAGGCGCCACGTCCTGATGGGGCAAGCGAGAAATCGGGGGCAGATAGGCCGTGATGGCGGTGACCGCAAAGGTGACCAGCAGCGTGGCCCAGAAGTAGAACGTCCAGTACTCCATCAGACCCAGCGTGCGCGCCACCACCACCATGAAGGTGGCCGAGACGGTGGAGAAACCGGTGGCGATCACCGCAGCATCACGCACCGAATAGCGGCCCTGCGCGTACATCTTGCTGGTGACCAGCAGGCCGACAGAGTAGCTGCCCACAAACGAGGCAACCGCATCCAGGGCCGAGTGCCCTGGCGTGCGGAACAGTGGGCGCATCACGCGCTGCAGCAGCACACCGATGATTTCCAGCAGCCCGAAGCCCAGCAAAAACGTCAGCGCCAGCGCCCCGATGGGAATCAGCACGCCCACCGACAGGGCCAGCCGCTCGAACAGGAAGGGCAGCATGTCGCGCTGGTTGGCCCAGTCCGGCGTCAGGCCGGCGAGGTGCACTCCCGCCAGTGCCAGCCCCGCCCATTTGATGGCGGTGAACAGCGCGGCACCGGGGCTGCGCCGCCAGGACCCGTCCTGCAGGGGACGCAGCGCCCCCCACACCATGAGCGCCATGATGAACACCACCGCCAGCAGGCGGTGTTCGCGCACGATGTAGCTGCTGAGGTGGTCCACCGGGATGGTGCTGCGTCCGCCCAGCTCGATCTGGGCGAAGAACAGGAACACGCCCACGCCGCTGAGCAGCAGGAGCTTGATGAGGTTCAGGGCACGGCCGCCGCGCAGCGGTTCCGTCTCCAGGGACAGGTCTTTCATGGATGGGCTCCTCGTAAATCTATACAAATCAAAATCACAAACGATCAAGTTGTATATACATTATGGAGGAAGTCGATTCTGGACGTCAATACAATGAAGGGTCGAAACCCTCAGTGAAAACCCGCGTATGCCCGCTTCGATTCCGGCCTATCAGCAGATCAAGGACCACGTGCTGGCGCAGATCCATGCCGGGGTCTGGAAGGAGGGCGATGCCATTCCGGGCGAGGAGGCCCTGGCGCGGACCTTCGGTGTCTCACGCATGACGGTGAACCGGGCGATCCGCGAGCTCAGCGACGAGCAGATCGTCGAGCGGGTCCAGGGTTCAGGCACCTACGTGGCGCAGCAGAAGTACCAGTCCACCCTGGTGGAGATCCGCAACATCGCCGACGAGATCGCCGCACGCGGTCACCGCCACCGCAGCGAATTGCACCGGCTGGAGCGGGTACGGGCGAGCCATGCCCTGGCACGCCGGTTCGGCCTGTCCCCGGGTGCCCCGCTGTTCCATTCCGTGGTGGTCCACTTTGAAAACGGACAGCCCATCCAGGTGGAAGACCGTTACGTCAATCCCGAGGTGGCGCCCGACTACCTGGCACAGGACTTTTCCACCCAGACGCCCAACGCCTACCTGATGCGGGTCGCTCCGCTGCAAGGCGTGAGTTTCGAAATCGAGGCCTGCATCCCTGCGCGCGAGATGGCCGAGTTGCTCGGCATGAACGCGGAAGATCCCTGCCTGGTGCTGCACCGCCAGACGCACTCCATGGGCCAGGTGGCGTCGTTCGCGTCGATGTGGCACCCGGCGTCGCGTTACCGCTTCACCGGGCGTTTCTAGGCCACTGGGCTGGCCTCGGTGCGGGGGGGCACCATGGCGGCAATGATGTCCGCCATGGTGACTGTGCCCAGTACCTTGCCCTTGCTGTTGACCACGTTCGCCATCTCCAGGCCTTCGGCACTGAGCAGCCGGGCGGCTTCCTCGATCACCAGGCTGGCGTCCACGCTGGGGCCTTCCACTGGCGGTCCGGCCTGCATCAGCGTGCGGCAGCGGATCACACGCCCCCGATTGACGTCGCGCACGAAGCTGGCGATGTAGTCGTCCGCCGGTTGCAGCACGATCTGCTGTCCCGTGCCCTGCTGCACCACCTCGCCGTCGCGCAGGATGGCGATGCGGTCGCCCAGGCGAAGGGCCTCGTCCAGGTCGTGCGTGATGAACACGATCGTCTTGCCGATTTCCTGCTGCAGGTCGAGCAGGATGCCCTGCATGTCGCTGCGGATCAGCGGGTCCAGTGCGGAAAACGCTTCGTCCATCAGCAGGATGGGGGCATCGTTGGTCAGCGCACGTGCCAGGCCGACGCGCTGTTGCATGCCGCCCGAGAGCTGGTTGGGGTAGTGGTCCTCATAGCCTTTCAACCCCACACGCTCAATCCAGTGCAGGGCCTGCTCGCGCCGCTTGCGGCCCGGCAGGTTCTGCACTTGCAGACCATATTCGGCGTTCTCCAGCACGGTGTAGTGGGGGAACAGCGCAAACTTCTGGAACACCATGGCCGTCTGTTCGCGGCGAAAGCGCAGCAGTTCGGCGGGCTTCATCTGCACCACGTCCACCGCGCGCCCATCCACCTGCACCACCACCTCGCCGGCGGTGGGGTCGATCAGCCGGTTGATGTGGCGGATCAGCGTGCTCTTGCCCGAGCCCGACAACCCCATCACCACCTGGATGCCGCCGGGCGGCATGTCGATGGAGATGTCGCGCAGGCCCAGCACGTGCCCGTGCACGTCGCGCAATTCCTGCTTGCTCATGCCGTCGCGCACGGCCTGCATGAACTTGTCCGGGGTGGGGCCGAACAGTTTGTAGAGGTGGCGGATCTCGATGCCGGTGCTGCTCGCAGCGCTTGCATCAGCCATGCTGCACCTCCAGGTGTTTCTGCAGGCGCTTGCCATAAGCCTGCGACGCTCGGTCGAAGATGATGGCAATGCCCACGATGGCCAGCCCGTTGAACACCCCCATGGTGAAGTACTGGTTCGAGATGGCCCGCAGCACGGGCTGGCCCAAGCCCTGCACCCCGATCATGGAGGCGATCACGACCATGGCCAGCGACAGCATGATGGTCTGGTTGATGCCCGCCATGATGGTGGGCAGGGCCAGCGGCAGCTGCACCTGGCGCAGCTTCTGCCAGCGCGAGGAGCCGAAGGCATCGGCCGCCTCCAGCAGGTCCTTGTCGACCAGCCGGATGCCCAGGTTGGTGAAGCGGATGACCGGCGGAATGGCGTAGATCACCACCGCGATCAGCCCCGGCACGCGCCCGATGCCCAGCAGCATCACCACCGGAATCAGGTACACGAAACTGGGCATGGTCTGCATCACGTCCAGCACGGGGTTGACGAGGCGCTGCACCCGGTCCGAGCGACTCATGGCGATGCCGATGGGCAGCCCCAGCACGATGGCCACCAGCGTGCACACAAAGATCATCGATACCGTCTGCATGGTGTCGTGCCACATGCCGAAGTAGCCGATGGCCAGCAGCGTGAGCACGGTCCCGGTGACGATCTTCCACGAACGCGACGCGAGCCAGGCGAGCAGGGCGATGCCGGCCAGCACCAGCGGCCAGGGCGACTGGGTGAGCAGCCGTTCCGAAAAGATGAGGAAGTCGCGCAGCGGCTCGAAGAAGTTTTCGAGGGACTGGCCGTGTTGCCGGGTGAAATCCCGGAACGCTGTGTCGATGGCCCGCCGCAGCGCACTCAGGCGCTCGGCGTCCATCGCCGGGAACTGCTCAAGCCAGGACATGGCGGCTTACAGCGCAGCCTTGACTTTTTCCGCCACCTCCGGGGTGACCCATTGCATCCACACCTCGGGCTGGGTTTGCAGGAAATGGCGGGCACCTCGGGCACCTTCAGCCTGGTTGTCGCTCATCCAGGCCAGCAGGGCGTTGACCGTGTCGTTGCCCCAGCTGCGGCTGGCCAGGTAGTCGTAGGCCGGGCCCCCTTGTTGCTTGAAACGGTCGGTCACCACGGTGAACACCTCGGCCGTGGCCCAGTCGCTGCGTTGCGGGTCGGCGCAGTCGCTCACCGAATTGCAGGTTTCCCAGTATTCGGGGTTGTGCGGTACGCCGGCATCGAGCTTGACCATCTGGTATTTGCCCAGGATGGAGGTGGGGGCCCAGTAATAGCCCAGCCAGCCCTGCTGGCGTTCGTACGCGCGGGCGATCGAGCCGTCCAGGCCAGCGGCGGAGCCGGTGTCTACCAGCTGGAAGCCTTTACTGGCGGCGTCCCAGGCCTTGAAGGCGTTGCCCGTGGTGATCTGGCAGTTCCAGCCCGACGGGCAGTTGTGCACGGCTCCCTTGGTGCGGTCTTCCGGTGCGGGGAACAGGTCCGGGCGGGCGAGGGCGTCGTCGATGGTCTTGATGTCGGGGTTCGCGTCGGCAATGTATTTCGGGATCCACCAGCCTTCCACACCGCCGTCCTGCAGTGCACGGGCGGCGAAATGCAGCTTGCCTTCGGCAACTGCTGCCTCCAGAGGGCGGCGTACCGCATTGATCCAGGCCTCGGGCGCCACGTCGGGCTGGCCTCGCTCCATCATCGACGTGAGCGTGGGCATGGTGTCGCCGGGTACGATTTCAACGTCGCAGCCATAGCCGCTGGACAGGATGATCTGGTCGATGTGGGCCAGCACTTCGGCCGACTGCCACGTCATGTTGGCCACGGTGACCTTGCCACAGGTGGCTTCGGCTGTCACCGGCGCACTGCTGGCCGCAGCAGGGGTGTCGTCCTTTTTGCCGCAGGCAGCGAGTACCACGGCAGCAGCCAGCAGGGAAAGGGTCAGGGGGGTGCGTTGCATCATTGTTCTGTCCTCCAGAGGGCGGGCGCCCACACGCCCGGTTGATGGGATCAACTCCGGCCCTGGAGGGGTTTCAAGAACGCTGCTGCAAACAAGGTGACCAGCCGTTCAACCCACAGGACATGGTGTTGAACTGGACTGCGGAATATAACATTTCATCTAGTGTTGATGAAAAAATACGATTTTTCCGTATGGGTCCATCAGCCGACGACCAGCCGCTTCCCATCGTCCGACGCCGGGAGGATGCTGCCCACCTCCGCGGCAGATGCAAACCCATGACGCTGGAATATGGCCAGCACCGCGTCCACCGCCTCGGGGGCGCAGGCCACCAGCAGGCCCCCGCTGGTTTGCGGGTCGGTCAGCAGCGCCTGGTCGACGGCATCACGCCCCTCGCGCAGCAGCGCCTCGTGGCCATAGGCCGCCCAGTTGCGGCCGGAAGCCCCAGTGACCATGCCACGACCGGCCAGATCGCGCACCCCGTCAATCAGGGGAATGCGGTCCATGTCGAGCTGGATGCAGGCGTTGGCCCCGCGTGCCATTTCCAGCGCGTGGCCCGCCAGGCCAAAGCCGGTCACATCGGTCAGAGCATGCACACCGTCCAGCGCGGCCAGTTCCGGGCCCGGAGTGTTGAGTTGGGTGGTGCAGGCGATCATCTGCGCATAGCCCTCGGGGGTCAGCGCGTCTTTCTTGAGCGCGGCCGACAGCACCCCAACCCCCAGTGGCTTGCCCAACACCAGGCGATCGCCCACGCGGGCGTCGGCGTTGCGCTTGACCCGCTTGGGGTGCACCAGACCCAGCGCCACCAGCCCGTAGATGGGCTCCACCGAGTCGATGGTGTGCCCGCCCGCGATCGGGATCCCTGCCTCGCGGCAGACGGCCTGGCCGCCTTCCAGAATCTGGCCGATGGTTTCCACGGGCAGCACGCTCACCGGCATGCCCACCAGCGCCAGTGCCATGATCGGGGTGCCTCCCATGGCGTAGACGTCGCTGATGGCGTTGGTGGCTGCGATGCGGCCGAAATCGAACGGGTCATCCACGATGGGCATGAAAAAGTCGGTCGTGGCGATCAGTGCCTGCTCGTCGTTGAGCTGGTAGACGGCAGCGTCGTCGGCCGTCTCGATGCCCACCAGCAACTGGGGTGGGATGGGCATGGCCGTGGTGCCCTTGAGGATTTCGCTCAGCACACCAGGGGCAATCTTGCAGCCACAGCCGCCCCCGTGGGACAGGCTGGTCAGACGGGGAGCGGCGACCTGGGCGGCAGAAGTGGGTGCATTCATGGCTTGAGGGCGTTCAAGGGGGCGGGACATTCACGCCACCACGGGTTTCAAATACAGGGCTTCAGCCAGCACGTCCTGCAGGGCACGGGCTTCTGCTGGAGGGGCAAACAGGGGAGCCCTCAAGCGACATTGTGCAAGCAAATGGGGCAGCAGGGATGACTGTGGGGGGATATGCCCGCCGAGGCTGTCGCGGCACTGGCGCAGCAGGGTGCAGGCCGCCGTCACGTCGCCCCAGGGGAAAAAGCCGGCGTAATCGCGCCCCAGCATGCCCACATTGCCCGACACGTTCGAGGCCAGCACGGCGGTGCCGCTGGTGACGGCTTCCATGATCACGTGCGCCCCGCCTTCCATGCGGCTGGGGTGCAGCAGCACGTGGGCACGCTGGATGCGCTCACGCGCCTGGGCATGAGTCACCCCGCCGAGCCAGCGGTAATGCGGGCAGGCGCGGGCCGTGGCCTGGGCCTCCTCGCCCAGCGTGGGGTCCAGGGCATGGCCCAGGTGATCGATCCGGATGCCGTCCTGCGGCCGCAGGCGGCGGGCGATGTCGAACACGGTCCGAGGCGATTTTTCTTCCCGCAGGTGGCCGACCGCCACCACCCGCAGATGCCTGGTGGTCTTGGGCAGCGCCTGGCGCGTGGTGCTGGACTGGAACACCACACGGCAGCGGTCGCGCAGCCGTTGTGGCAGGTGGTCGACCCCGGCGTCCTGCAGCACGACCAGACGGTCGGCCACGTCCAGCGAGTGCTGTGCCTGGGGGTCGTGTGCAATGTCGCGGTACAGGTCGGTGCCGGTCAGTGCCACGACCAGCGGGCGGTCGGGATGCCGGACAGCCCATGCCGCAATCGATGCCGCCGAGCGCCGCGCATGCAACGCCAGCATCAGGTCGTCCTGCAGGGGAAAGCGCTCGCTGTCTGGCCACTCACGCACCAGGCGTACCCGGTACACTGGACCAAGCATGCGCGCCCATCGGCGTGCAGTCTGCCAGTTGCCGTTGTTGGCGTCGGCCAGCGCCGGCGTGACGATGCACACGGAGAGAGGGGGCACTTGGGAAGCCATGACGGACATTCTGACCGAACCTGATGGGCAAAGCCCGGCCACCGTGGCCCGCTGCGGCGGCAAAGGGGTTCTGGCCGATGCCTTGCGTGACAGCCGTGCCACGACCCTGCGGTTGCTGCAAGCGTATGCCGATGCGCTGGGGGCGTCGCTGCAGGTTCCGTATGCCCCCGAATTGAACCCGCCCTTGTGGGAGGCTGGGCACATCGCCTGGTTTGCCGATTGGTGGATTGTCCGCAACCCCGAGCGCGCGCGCGGCTGTGCCGCCGACCCGGACGCCCTGCGGTCCCCTGCCCGCCAGGCCTGCCGGGGGGTGGATGCCGACGCGCTCTACGACTCCAGCCGAGTGGCGCATCACACGCGCTGGGCGCTGCCTTTGCCGTCTCTGGCGTCCATCAGGGACGACCTGAACGCCAGCTTGCAGGACACCCTGGATGCCTTGCAGGTGGCTGAAGAGGACGATCAGGGTCTGTATGGCTTTCGTCTGGCCCTGTTTCATGAAGACATGCACGCCGAAGCCTCCCGCTACATGGCCCAGACGCTGGGGCTGGACCTGCCCGACGAGGTATGGCCTGCCGTGGGTCAGGGCACGTTGGGCCAGGGAGCGGTTCATGTGCCCGCACAAACGGTGCAACTGGCCTGGCAAGGCGCCGGTTTCGCCTTTGACAACGAGCTGGCACAGGCACAGGTTTCCGTGCCAGCCTTCGAGATCGACGCAGAGGTGGTGTGTTGGGGCGCCTATGTGCCGTTCATCGAGGCAGGCGGGTATGCAGACGCCCGCTGGTGGAGCGAAGCTGGGTGGCGGTGGCGCACCCGGGAGGGTCGCCAATTCCCCCGATACCTGCGGCGCACCGCCGGTGGCTGGGAAACCCGCCAGGGCAGTGTCTGGAAACCCTTGGGTCCGAGCGCTCCGGCTTGTCACCTCAGTGCCCACGAGGCGGTGGCCTGGTGTCGCTGGGCCGGACGCCGCCTGCCGACCGAAGCCGAATGGGTGGCGGCGGTCGGTGGGGAGTCGTCGGTGTCATGGGGGCAGGTGTGGGAATGGACGTCCAGTCCGTTCGCGCCCTTTGCCGGGTTTGTGCCACATCCCTATCGGGACTACTCCGAACCCTGGTTCGATGGCCGTCCGGTGCTCAAGGGGGCCAGCCGCGGCACGCACCCGCGCATGCGCCACCCTGTGTACCGCAACTACTTCACCCCCGACCGCTGCGACCTGTTTTCCGGTTTTCGCAGCGTGGCGATGTAGCTTCAGGCTTCGGCCCAAAACACGCTGAACCACTCGTGTTCGTCGGTCCAGTGAACGGCAGGCCGGAAGCCGGCCGCTTCCAGCAGGGCCACAAATCCCTCTGGCGTCCATTTGTAGGAATTTTCGGTGTGCAGCCGCTCGCCTGCGGCGAACCGGCGTTCCCCATCGGCCCAGCGCACCTGCTGGGCGATGGCGCTTTGCAGGTGCATTTCGATGCGCGACTGCGCCGAGTCGTAGAACGCCACATGCTGCCACTGCCTCGGGTCGAAATCGGTGCCCAGCAGGTGGTTGGTGTGCAGCAGCAGGTTCCGGTTGAAGGCGGCGGTCACCCCCAGGCTGTCGTCGTAGGCGGGCTCCAGAATGTCGGTCGGCTTGACCCTGTCCACCCCGATCAGAAGTCCGCCGCCGGCACCGCCTCCCTGGCAGACGGCATGCGCCTGCCGCAGCAGCCGCAGCGCTTCGGGAGGCGAAAAATTGCCGATGCTCGAACCCGGGTAGAACACCACCCGGGGTGCGGCTTCCAGTCCATGCCGTGCCAGCCAGGGCCGGGTGTCTGGCGGCAGCGCCAGCGAAGACGAGAAGTCCATGCCCAGCCCCATCATGGGGAGGCTGGGGTGGCGTTGCTGCAGGGTGGTCAGGGTTTCGCGCAGGAAGTCCACCGAAATGTCCACCGCCACATACCCGGCCGTTCGCAACACCGGAAAGAGCCTCTCGGCCTTGGTGCAGCAGCCGGCACCCAGGTCCAGCAGCAGTGCCCGGGCCGGGATGTGGCTGGCCATGTCGGCGCCTTGGGTGGCAAAGATGCCCGCTTCGGTGCGTGTCGGGTAGTACTCCTGCAGTTCGGTGATGGCGCTGAACAGGCGGGAACCCAGGGCGTCGTACAGGAATTTGGGCGACACCTGGGCGGGCGACTGCACCAGGCCAGCGGCCAGCTCCCGGCGCACGGCGGCGTCATCGGCCTGATGAATCTGGAGGAATGCAGGCGTGGTGTGGGTCATTCGGTCGTGGTCAACCACTGAGATCCCAAAGCAAAGACGGCCAAGTCTTGTCCCGCCGCCGCTGGGTCCATGCGTTTTGCGTTTTAATCGTACCCGGAATTCCCTTCATCAGTTCCACCGTTTCCTTTTTCGGAGTATTCATGCTTTCTTTCATCAAGCATTCCGCAAGCCGCCGCACCCTGATCGGTGCGGGTCTGGCGCTGGCCCTGGGCACCACCGGGTTGGCGCAGGCGCAGACCGTTCTTCGTGTCACCACCATCCCTGAAGAGGCCGCCACCGAGCAGGTGCGCAAGTTCACGCCGCTGGCCTCGTATCTTGAGCGCCAGCTCGGCATGAAGGTGGAGTTCAACCCCGTCAACGACTACCCCGCCGCGGTCGAGGCGCTGGTCAACAAGCGGGTCGATCTCGTCTGGTTCGGGGGCTTCACCCACGTGCAGGCCAATCGCCGGTCGGGCGGCAAGATCGTGCCGTTGGCGCAGCGCGAGGAGGACACGCGATTCCAGTCGGTGTTCATTGCCAAGACCGATTCCGGCATCAAGGCCTTGGCCGACCTGAAGGGCAAGCAGGTGTCGTTCGGCTCGGCCAGCAGCACCTCGGGTCATCTGATGCCGCGCAGCTTCCTGCTGGAATCCGGCATTGAGCCCGAGCGCGATTTCCGGCGCGTGGCCTTCAGCGGCGCCCACGACGCCACCATCGCCTCGGTGGTCAGCGGTCGGGTCGATGCGGCCGCGCTCGACATCACGGTCTGGCGCAAGTTCGTCCAGGAAAACAAGGTGGACACACGTGCGGTCGATGTGTTCTACACCACGCCCCCGTTCTTCAACTACAACTGGTCGGTGCATGCCGACATGCCAGCCGAACTGCAGCAACGCATCCGCAACGCCCTGTTGGGACTCGATCCGGCGAACCCCGAGCACGCGGAAATCCTGCGTCTGAACCGCGCCACGCGCTACGTGCCGACCCAGCCCGAGAATTACAAGGGTCTGGAAGCCGCTGCCCGCAGCGCTGGCCTGCTCTGATCCTGGAGACCACGGCGTTTGAACATCGAACTGGAAGACCTGACGGCGGTCCACCCCGCGGCCCGCGCTGGCACGGCCCCGGCCTTGCGACGGGTTGGCCTGCGGGTGGCATCGGGCGAGCAGGTGGCCGTGATCGGCCCCTCGGGGGCCGGAAAGACCACCCTTCTGCAGGTGCTGGCCTGTGGCCTGCCGCCCCGGCAGGGGGTTTTTCGGCTAGACGGCCAGGAACCCTGGCGTCTGCCGCGTCAAGCCCTGCAGCGCCTGCGCGGCACGCTGTTTCTGGCCCCACAGGTGCCGCCGCTGCCTCCGCGTCAGCGTGTGGTGACGTCGGTGCTCGCTGCGCGGCTGCCGGCAATGAGCCTGTGGGCCAGCATCCGCTCGCTGTTCTACCCGAGCGACATCCCGGCCGCGTTCGAGGCCTTGGACCGTTTCGACTTGGGCGACAAGCTGTTCGAACGGGTCGATCGATTGTCGGGAGGCGAACGTCAGCGCGTCGGGCTTGCGCGGGCGCTGCTCGCACCGGCCCGGTTCTGGCTCGTGGACGAGCCCCTGTCGGCCCTTGATCCGGCCCGCGCCCGCCAGGCGGTGCAGACCCTCACCGATGAGGCCCGTACCCGAGGGGTCACGCTGGTGGCCACATTGCACCAGGTGGACATGGCGCTCGCCCACTTTCCGCGCATCGTCGGTATGCGCGAAGGGGCCGTGGTCTTCGACTTGCCCTCGTCGCAAGTCACTCGCGAGCGTCTGGCACGCCTGTACGAACAGTACGAACACGAACTGCGCGGCGACGTATCCCCGCCTGTGGTCGCCCCGACTGCACCTGCCCCCGTGGCCATGCATTGCCGATGAGTCTGGCCCCGCGTTCCGTTTCAGCCCTGCGTCGACCCCCATCGCGGGATCCGGCGTGGCTGGGCCGGCTGTTCTGGATGGGCGCCGCTGCCGTGCTGATGTGGCCACTGCTGGTGGCCACCGAATTCCAGCCCTGGGTGTTTCTCGAACCCGACAACCTGCGCGTCACGGCTCACTTTCTCGGCAGCTTCTGGCCGCTGGCGCACGACGCCGAATTCATGGCCATGGTGGTGCGTGAAACCTGGCGCACCGTGGCCATGGCCACCGCCGGCGTCACGCTGGCGTTGCTGGTGGCCATACCGCTGACCCTGCTCAACACCCGTGTGCTGTCCATCTCTGCCCTGTTGGGCCGCATGGCGCGTGGGCCATTCTGGTTGCGGCAGGCGGTGCGCTGGCTGCTGATCGTGCTGCGCAGCATCCCTGAGCTGGTGTGGGCGCTGGTGTTTGTGCGCGTGGTGGGGCTGGGCCCCACCGCCGGTGTGCTGGCCATTGCGCTCACCTATGGGGGCATGCTGGGCAAGGTGTACGGGGAAATTCTGGAAAGCGGCGAAATCCATGCCACCGAAACCCTGCTGCGCAATGGCAGTGGTCGCCTGCAGGCTTTCTTCTATGGCCTGCTCCCTACCAACGCCGCCGAACTCACCAGCTACACCGTCTACCGCTGGGAATGTGCCATCCGTTCATCGGTGGTGCTCGGGTTTGTGGGCGCGGGTGGGCTGGGGCAGCAACTCGACAACTCCATGAAAATGTTCAACGGTGGCGAGGTGGCGACCCTGCTGATCGTGTTCATTCTGCTGGTGGCACTGGCCGACCGGGTGAGTGGCTGGTTGAGAAAGGCCCTGGGCTGAACCATGACCCTGCCGACGAGTCGGCCCCAGGCCGCCAACCCGCCTTACCGTCTGCCGCCGCCCCTGTTTGACGCGCGCTGTAAAGCCTGCTGGTTCACCCTGGGCGTGCTGGTGCTGGTGGTGGCCAGCTTCTGGTCACTCGACCTGCAGTGGGCCGAATTCCTGTCGATGGACGCATTGCGCAGCATGGGCCGCTTCGTGGGCGAGTTTTTCCCGCCCGACCTGTCTGCGCCTTTTGTGCAGAAAGTGGCGGTGGGTGCATGGGAAACGCTGGCCATGTCCTTGCTGGGCACGGTGCTCGCTGCTGTCGCGGGGGTGGCACTCGCCTTGCCGGGCAGCCGCCTGCACGCGGGCGATGCGGCTTGGGCGCGGGGCCTCACCCGCTGGCTGCTGAATGCGCTGCGCTCCATACCCGAACTGGTGTGGGCAGCCCTGCTGCTCATCTCCGCCGGCCTGGGGCCTTTTGCCGGTACGCTGGCGCTCGCCTTGCACACCACCGGGGTGCTGGGGAGGCTGTTTGCCGAGGCCATTGAAAATGCGCCGACTGGTCCGGGCGATGCGCTGCGCGCCCAGGGGGTGGGCAATGGTCGCGTGTTCCTGTACGCCACCCTGCCGCAGGTGCTGCCCCAACTGCTAAGCTATACCCTGTACCGCTGGGAGAACAACATCCGTGCCGCTGCCATTCTCGGGGTGGTGGGTGCCGGAGGGCTGGGCCAACTGCTCGCCTTTCACATGGGGTTGTTCCAGATCGACAAGACCGCCACCGTGCTGGCGGCCATGCTGCTGATGGTCGCCTTGGTGGATGCCGCCAGTCACACCACCCGGCGTTGGCTCACGCGCTGAGCAACCGCATCTACTCGCTGTTTCGCCGCGCCAGGGACTGGGCGGTGCGGTCCATGCTGGCACCCACACCACGCAGGAAATACACCAACTGCTCTGAGGCGCCTGCCTGCTGTAGGCAGGCGGCGGCCTGCCAGGCGTCCCGGGCCTGCCCAATGCGGGTCTGCCATTCGGTGGCGTCGGCCAGCCAGCGTTCGGTTTCGCGCAGGCGCTTGCGTGACATGGCGCTGGCCAGGGCCTCGCTGCCGTAGCGCAGCCGCTTGGCCAGCAGACGCGCTTCGTGCAGGCTGGCCAGGTCGATCACGCCCTGTCCCTTGCCCCGCAGCAGCCGGTGCAGCTTGCGGTGCCAGCGCGCCAGCCGCTTCCGCGCAGCCCGGCGGGTGAAGTCGGTCCCGTTGGACGGCAAGTTCCACAAGGCCTCGGACAGTCCCAGCAGGGCCAGGCCGGTGGCCGGGGTGGCCAGCCGTTGGCGCACGATCTCGCGCTGCTGGTGGCGGGCCTGTTCCAGCCGCAGTATGGCTTCCGTCCATGCCGCTGCGTCTCCAGGCCAGGCGGGCGCCCAACCCGGCAGGGTTTCGGTGCAGGCCACATCCAGATTGCGTTGTTCCCCCAGGGCGTGGAGCAGGGGTTGCAGCGGGGTGTGGTCGATCGGCGTGCCCAACCACGGGCGCAGCAGTTTTTCCATGCTGCGCCACCGCCGCCAACCCACCCTGGCCTGGTGAACGAGCTCCGGGGCGTCGTCGTGGGCCAGCGCTTCCAGGTTGCGGGTGAGTTGTTCCAGCATGTCGGCCATGGCCCGCTGGGCCAGCCGCCAGACGGATTCCCCTGGCGCTGCCTCCATGCGCCCTGCCTTGGTCACGGCATGCAGGTTGCCATCGGCCAGTGCCTGTCCGCGCTCGGCCTTGCTGCGTGGAGAAGGCAGGCAGGGAACGCGCTGGGCGAGTTCCCGTGCCAATCCGAACAGGGCTGCCGGGTCGCCCTGCACCAGTTCCAGCTCCAGTTCCAGAAACTCGTCGCGCCGGCCTGCGGCTTCCACGGTGCCAGCGTCGAAAGCCACTTCCACCACGGTGCCATCGCGCCGCCGCACCCACCAGGTGGTGCGTTCACAGCGCGTTTCGAAACAGGGCTGCAGGCGGGCAAACCAGTTGTCATCGGGGTCCAGCGTATCCCAGGCCGTGTTCTGCAGGGCTGCGCGTTGCAGATGGCTATCCGGAACCTCCACCTCCCATTCCCCGCGCTGGCTGAGACCGCCCTGGGTCAGGCCTGCGGTCTTGAGGGTCTGCTTCCACGGGCCGGTGTGCGCAGCGGTCGGTGTCCGGCTGTCCAGGGTCTGCCGCAGTCGCAGTGCACAGCGGTGCTGGCGCAGCTGCTGGTCGGGTGTGTCGTAGTAACGGTTCACCAGCCAGCGCCGTTGGGGCTGGCGACGTGCCAGGCTGGGGCTGCGCGCCAGCCGGCGCAGCGCCTCTTCGGCGTTCATGCCCAGCACCCGCAATTTGAGTTCGATCTCTTGGGGGGCAGCCTGCGTGTCGGGGGGTATGCGTTTCGATGCCATGGCGTGGTTGTACCCGGTTTGCCCTGGGTTTTCCACCTTGATGGGGGCTGATGGGGCAAGGTGGTTTGCGGCACAATCCGCACAGACGCATCCCATCTTGTCCGCCATGACCCATACCCCACGCGACACGTCCCACATCCAGCCTCGTGACCGTGCCGAGATCCTTGCCCAGGCGCTCCCCTACATCCGTAAGTTCCATGGCAAGACCATGGTCATCAAGTACGGCGGCAATGCGATGACCGATCCCGAATTGCAGGCCGCCTTCGCCGAGGACGTGGTCTTGCTCAAGCTGGTGGGCATCAACCCGGTGGTGGTCCATGGTGGGGGGCCGCAGATCGAAGGGCTGCTCAAGCGGCTGGGCAAACAGGGCCAGTTCATCCAGGGCATGCGCGTCACCGACGCCGAAACCATGGAGGTGGTTGAGTGGGTACTCGCCGGCGAAGTGCAGCAGGACATCGTCGGTCTCATCAACCGCGCCGGGGGCAAGGCCGTGGGCCTGACCGGCCGTGACGGCGCCATGATCCACGCCCGCAAGCTGCGCATGGTCGACACCACCGATCCGAGCAAGGAACACGACGTGGGCCAGGTGGGCGACATCGTCGGCATTGACCCCAGCGTGGTGAAGGCACTGCAGGAAGACCAGTTCATTCCCGTGGTCAGCCCGATTGGCTTTGGGGAGCAGAACGAAAGCTACAACATCAACGCCGACGTGGTGGCCGCCAAGCTCGCCACCGTGTTGCAGGCGGAGAAACTGCTCATGCTCACCAACATCCCCGGCGTGCTGGACAAGCAGGGCCAATTGTTGCCCACGCTCACCATGCGCCAGATCGACGAACTCATGGCCGACGGCACGATCAGCGGCGGCATGATCCCCAAGCTGGCTGGGGCCATCGACGCGGCCCGCAGTGGCGTCAATGCGGTCCACATCATCGACGGACGCGTCCCCCACGCCATGTTGCTCGAAATCCTGAGCAACCAGGCCTTCGGCACCATGATCCGCTCCCACTGAGCGCCACCATGAGTACGCCGCGCCCGCAGCCCGGTGAGCGCCGCCTGCAGATCCTGCAGGCCTTGGCCGACATGCTGCAGACCCCGGGTGGGGAACGGGTCACCACCGCCGCGCTGGCGGCGCGGCTTGGTGTCAGCGAGGCGGCCCTATACCGCCATTTCGCCAGCAAGGCGCAGATGTTCGATGCCCTCATCGAATTCATCGAAAACAGCGTCTTCGGTTTGATTCAGCAGGTCACCGACCGTGAACCACTGCCTCAGGTACAGGTCCGGCTGATCGTGATGCTGGTGCTCCAGTTTGCCGAAAAGAACCCCGGCATGGCGCGCGTCATGGCCGGCGACGCGCTGGTGCTGGAACACGAGCGCCTCATGGCCCGGATGGAACTGTTGTGGGACAAGTTCGAGTCTGCCCTCAAGCAACGCCTGCGCGAGGCAGCGCACCCGCAGGCCGTGGCGCTAGCGACCGTGCTGTCGGCTTTTGTCCAGGCTAGGCTGCAGCGGTATGCGCGCAGTGGCTTCCAGCGTCTGCCCTCCGACCGTTTGTCGGAAGTCTGGCCCGTGTTTTTTGAAAACATCGGGTAAACCCTGATCTCCATGCGTTCCGGTTGACTTGACGTGTCGCCCATGGGCTCTAAAATAGCACGATCGTTCGTTTTATTTTCATTCCATGACCGTCGCCACCCCTCGCCGTTCCCATGCCGCACCGGCTGCCGCCGGCCGCGGTGTGCACAAAGGCCAGCAGACCAAGGCCGCCATCATCGACGCCGCACTGGCGCTGGCCTCTCAGGTCGGCCTGGAAGGCCTGAGCATCGGCGCCATTGCCGAGGTCATGCAGATGAGCAAGTCCGGCGTCTTCGCCCACTTCGGCTCGCGCGAAGAGCTCCAGATTTCCGTGGTGCGCGAGTACCACGAGCGGTTCGAGCGCGAGGTGTTCTACCCAGCCCTGAAGGCCCCGCGTGGCCTGCCGCGACTCCGAACGTTGTTCGACAACTGGATGCGCCAGACCTCCGATGAAATCGATTCCGGTTGCATCTACATCAGTGGCGCGGTGGAGTTCGACGATCGACCCGGTCCTGTGCGCGACGCGCTGGTGGACACCGTCAATACCTGGCAGGCGGCCATTCACCGGGCCGTCGAGATCGCGATCGCCGAAAAGCACCTCAAGGCCGACGCCGACGCCGCCCAGATCGCCTTCGAAATCCACGGGCTGATCCTGGCCCTGCACTACGAAGCCCGTTTCCTGCGCAGCCCTCTGGGGCTGCAGCGTGCCCGCCAGGGGTTCGACAACATCCTGGCGCGCAACCTTCCCTGAATCACCTTTCTTCCTCTTCTCAGGAGACTTTCATGCCCACCTACATCCCCCCGCTGCGCGACATGCAGTTCATGCTGCACGAAGTGTTTCACGTCGTGGATGAACTCAAGGTCTGCCCGCCGCACGCGGACATCGACGCCGACACCATCAACGCCGTGCTGGAAGAAGGGGGCAAATTCGCCGCCGAGGTGGCCTTCCCCTTGAACATCAGCGGGGACCAGGAAGGTTGCACGCTGGACAAGACCACCCACGAGGTGAAGGCGCCCAAGGGCTTCAGGGAAGCCTACAAACAGTATGTGGAAGGTGGCTGGCCCGCATTGAGCTGTGACCCCGAATACGGTGGACAAGGCCTGCCCTTCGTGGTGAACGGGTGTTTCTACGAGATGCTGAACAGCGCCAACCAGGCCTGGACCATGTACCCCGGTCTTAGCCATGGGGCGTACGAGTGCCTGCATGCCCACGGCACACCCGAGCAGAAGGCTATGTACCTGCCCAAGATGACCAGTGGCGAATGGACTGGCACCATGTGCCTGACCGAACCCCATTGCGGCACCGACCTGGGCCTGCTGCGCACCAAGGCCGAACCACAGGCCGATGGCACCTACCGCATCACAGGCCAGAAAATCTTCATCAGCGCTGGTGAACACGATCTGGCCGAGAACATCGTGCACCTGGTGCTGGCCCGCCTGCCCGACGCGCCGCAGGGCAGCAAGGGCATCAGCCTGTTCCTGGTGCCCAAGTTCCGTGTCAACGCCGACGGCAGCCTGGGTGATCGCAACGCCATTTACTGTGGTGGTCTGGAGCACAAGATGGGCATCCACGGCAACGCCACCGCGCAGATGATTCTGGACGGTGCCGTGGGCACCCTGGTGGGCCAGCCCAACAAGGGCCTGCAGGCCATGTTCGTGATGATGAACGCCGCCCGCCTGGGTGTGGGTAACCAGTCGGTTGGCCTCACCGAGGTGGCCTTCCAGAACGCGCTGGCCTACGCCAAGGACCGCATCCAGATGCGTTCGCTGTCAGGACCCAAGGCCAAGGACAAGCCGGCGGACCCCATCATCGTGCACCCCGACGTGCGCAAGATGCTGCTCACCGCCAAGGCCTACGCCGAGGGCGGTCGCGCACTGCTGACCTTCTGCGCCCTGTTGCTGGACAAGGAACTCCACCATCCCGACGACAAAGTCCGCAAGGACAGCGCCGAGCTGCTCGCGCTGCTCACCCCGATCGCCAAGGCCTTCCTGACCGACAACGGCTGGGAAGCCACGGTGATGTGCCAGCAGGTCTTCGGTGGTCACGGCTACATCAAGGAATGGGGCATGGAGCAGTACGTGCGCGATGCCCGCATCAACATGATCTACGAAGGCACGAACACCGTGCAGAGCCTGGACCTGCTGGGTCGCAAAGTGCTGGCCAACAACGGCGCAACCCTCAGGAAATTCGGCAAGCTGGTCGGCGCGCTGGTCGAGGAAGAAGGCGTCAACGAGAAGATGGCCGAGTTCATCAACCCACTGGCCTACCTGGGCGAGCAGATGACCAAGTTCACCACCGAGATCGGGTTCAAGGGCTTCCAGAACCCCGATGAGGTGGGAGCGGCCGCCGTGGACTACCTGCGCGTGGCCGGCCATCTGGTGTTTGGCTACTTCTTTGCCCGCATGGCCTCGGTGGCGCTCAAACAGATCGCTGCCGGCAGCACCGACCCGTTCTACACCGCCAAGCTGCAGACTGCGCGCTTTTACTTCGCCAAGCTCTTCCCCGAGACGGCGACGCGGATGCGTACCGCCCGTGCCGGCAGCCACGCGCTGATGGACACCGATGCCGCACTGGCCTGATGACTGCCACTAGAGGAGCGACACATGAGCAAGCTGCACACGAAGCGGATTTGGGCCCTGCTGGCCGGCTGGGCACTGTCTGCCGCCGCCTGGGCACAGCTTACCCCGGTCGGTACCTGGCACACCATTGACGACAAGACCAGAGAGGTCAAGTCCGAAATCGTCATCGAAGAACGGCAAGGGCAACTCAGCGGTCGCATCACCAAGCTCCTGCGGGCGGGTGCCGACCAGAACGCCCGTTGCACCGAATGCACCGATGACCGCAAGGACCAGCCCATGATCGGCCTGGAAATCATCCGTGGGGCCAAGCAGGCCGAGGGCAAGACGGTGTGGGACGGTGGCCGCATCCTGGACCCGGAAAACGGCAAGTCGTACACCCTGCGCCTGACGCCGGTGGACGGTGGACAAAAACTGGACGTCCGGGGCTCAATCGGTCCCTTTGGCCGCACACAGACCTGGGTGCGCGTGCAATGACGGCACGCCCATCAACAACCCTAGGAACCGCTATGAAACGTTTCACCGTGAAACACGTCGCCGTGCTGGGCGCCGGCGTGATGGGGGCGCAGATCGCCGCGCACCTCGTCAACTGCAAGGTGCCCGTCATCCTGTTCGACCTGCCTGATGGCAAATCGAACGACAAGAACGGCATCGTCACCCGCGCGTTGGCCAATCTCAAGAAGCTCAAACCCAGTCCCCTGGGCGTGGCCGATGACGCCGACCTGATCCAGGCGGCCAATTACGAAGAACATCTGGAGCTGCTGCGCGGTTGCGACCTGATCATCGAGGCCATCGCCGAGCGCATGGACTGGAAGCGCGACCTGTACGCCAAGATCGCCCCATTCGTGGCCGACAACGCACTGCTGGCCTCCAACACCTCGTGTTTGTCCATCGGTGCGCTGTCCGAGGCCCTGCCCGAAGCGCTGCGCCCGCGTTTCTGCGGCATCCATTTCTTCAACCCGCCGCGCTACATGCCGCTGGTGGAGTTGATCGCCACACCGTCCACCCAGCCGCATGTGCTGGATCAGCTTGAGGCTTTCGTCACCACCGGCCTGGGCAAGAGTGTGGTGCGCGCCAAGGACACGCCCAACTTCGTGGCCAACCGCATCGGCATTGCGGGCATGCTGTCCACGATGAAAGAGGCCGAACGCTTTGGCCTGACTTTCGACGTGGTGGACGATCTGACCGGCAAGCGCCTGGGCCGCGCCAGCAGCGGCACCTTCCGTACGGCTGACGTGGTGGGCCTGGACACCATGGCCCACGTCATCAAGACGCTGCAGGACACGCTGAGCGCCGAGACCGACCCCTTCTACGGCAGCTTCGGCACGCCCGAGGTGCTCAAGACGCTGCTGGAAATGGGCAACTTGGGCCAGAAGACCAAGGCCGGCTTCTTCAAGAAGGTCGGGCGCGACATCATGCGCTTCGAGCTGGAGAGCAAGGACTACGTACCGTCCGGCCAGAAGGCCGACGAGGTGTATGGCCGCATGCTCAAAAAGCCCGCCGCCGAGCGCCTGAAGCTGCTGCGCAATGCCGAAGGGCCGCAGGGGCAATTCCTGTGGGCCATTCTGCGCAACGGCTTCCACTATGCCGCCGTGCACCTGGCCACCATTGCCGACACCGCGCGTGACGTGGACCAGGCCATGCGCTGGGGCTTTGGCATGAAGCAGGGCCCCTTCGAGCTGTGGCAGGAAGCAGGCTGGCTGGAAGTCGCCCAGATGATTCAGGAAGACATCGCTGCGGGCAAGACGCTGTGCGACGCGCCCCTGCCCGACTGGGTGTTCAAGGGCCCGGTGGCCGAGCGCGGTGGCGTGCACCAGCCGGAAGGCTCGTGGAACCCCACGACCGGCCAGTTCCAGCCCAAGCGCGACTTGCCGGTGTATCAGCGCCAGCTGTTCCGCGAGCAACTGCTGGGAGAGAACGCTCCGGTGTTCGAGACGGCAGGCAAGACCATCCATGAAGACGCCGACATCCGCCTGTGGACGCTGGACGATGAAGTGCTGATTGCCAGCATCAAGAGCAAGATGCACGCGATCGGCCCCGGCGTGACCGAAGGCCTGAGCCGCGCCGTTGACCTGGCCGAGGCGCAGTACCAGGGG
>JAUVXK010000194.1 GCA_030603635.1 Burkholderiales bacterium
TCGCTGGTTCACGCCCAGGAAGCGGCGCTGGAGCGCAGCAACCACCTCTCACTCATGCAAGAGATGGCCGGGCTGGCCTGGTTCACCATCGATTTTGAAAGCCAGAGCGTCAAGCACAACGAGGCCTTCGTCGAACTCACCGGGCAGGCCGCCAGTGTGTTTTCTGCGCCACGCGCCTGGCAGGCGATGGTTCATCCTGCGGATTGGCCATTGGTTCGCCAAACGCTCAACGAGTTGCGGCACAGCCACATGGACGAAAGCCGGACTCTGGAGCTGCGCCTGACGTTGGTTGGCCGGCAACGGTGGGTGCGCGCATCGCTGGCCCTGGTTCGCCCCCTCAGTGAGCACGGACCCGTTCGCCGTCAGCTCTATGGGGTGATGCTCGACATCGACGAACTGGTGCGCAGCCGTGAGCAGACCCAGCGCTGGATACGGGAACGCGAAATGGCCGGTTCACGTGAGCGCCAGGAAATCGCCCACGAATTGCACGACGAAGTGGGGCAGATTCTCACGGGACTGCGATGGCAGCTGGAGGCCGTGAAAAACGCGGTGTCGAAGGCGCCCATGGGTTCCCCAGGAGCAGCGCTGCCTCTGGATCACTGGATAGGCAGCCTGGACGAGGCCCATCGCACCCTGCGCCAGATCGCCCACCGGCTGCGCCCCCCGCTGGCCGCTTTGGGGTTGAGGGTCGCGATACTGAAACTGGGCGAGGAGTTCTCTCACCGCTGGCTCGGCGCCACCCGGCTCGACATGCAGGTGGAGGACCCTCTGCCCGACAACGACGAGTGGCGTGTCAACGTGGTGCTCGGCATTCTGCGCGAGTGCCTCAACAACGTCACACGGCATGCACAGGCCCAACGCGTGGCGGTATTGGCCACAACGCCCTGCGCCGGCCTGTTGCGGCTGACAGTCGAGGACGACGGCGTCGGAATGGACCTCGGCCTGGCGCTGGCCGGCAGCACGCTCGGGCTGACCAGCCTGCGCGAACGGGCGCGGCTGATCGACGCACGCCTGCTCATCGACACGGCACCCGGAGCGGGAACGCGTATTCAGCTTGAAGCCTACATGAACGGGCACAGCCATGACCCCCACTAAGCCAACGCATTCCATCTCTCCGGGGCCGGTGAGGGTCGTGCTGGCCGACGATCACCGCATGGTGCTCTCGGGCCTGCGGCATCTGCTCGGCATGCGCCCTGACTTCACCATTCTGGCCGAGGCACAGGGCACGGCCGAATTGCTGGAACTGGGCGAACTCGTCTTGGCCGATGTGGTGCTGCTCGACCTCAACCTGCCGGTGCCGGCCGGCGATCCGCCTTCCGCCGAACTCCCGGGACTCAAGGTGCTGCCCCGATTGCGGCAACTCACGCCGGCGCGCATCGTGGTGTTGAGCATGCACGACGAGAGCGCGGTCGTTCTGAGGGCATTGCAATTGGGTGCGAGCGGTTTCGTGACCAAGAGCAGTCCGGGCGATCGCCTGTTCGAGGCGATCGACGCCGTGCTGCACGGTGCCACCTATGTGGACCCGGCCATCCTGGGGGTCACGGCTGCTCCGGCCCCGTCACCGTCGACCGGGACAGTCGACCCGCTCCGGGAGAAGGCCGGCGATGAGTTGTCTCGGCAGGAGCGGGAAGTGGGCCAACTCCTGCTCGCGGGCCTGACCCAGAAGGCGATCAGCCACCGGCTCGGGGTGAGCCCACAGACCACCCACACCTACAAGCGGCGGCTGAAGGAAAAGCTGGACGCCAGAACCGACGTGGATTTGCTCCGGAAGCTGCCTGCCGCCCTCGGCATGGAGGGTTGACTCAGTCGACCTCCGCAGGGGGGTCCCCAGTTTCGCTGTACCAGGCCGTGACGTTGATATGGCTCACCACGGCCCCGTAGTACTGTCCGTGTATCGGGGCCACGTTCATCACGAACCAACGTTGCTCGGTGGGCGAATGGCATGGGTATCGCAACGAAAACGTGGGGGAGTTGCCTTCCAGCACCCGCTTGATGCCCTGGTGCGCCTTGCGGGCGTCTCCATCGAGCGGGGTGGCGGAGCAGGCATTGAGGTAGTTTGCTCCCACCCCCGAGTGCTTCAGATCCGGATCGCCGTTGGCCTTGGCGAACCGGATCCATGCCGCGTTGACCATGGCGATCGTGCCGTCCGGCTCCAGCACAGCGACGTGTTCCGGCAGTGCATCGAGCACGCTCTGGAGGCGTTGGCGGTCGTGAAAGGCGGTGATGTCCACAAAGGTGGCGACAGCCCCGCGGGCATGCGACGACGGCACCGCATAAGGCAGGATGCGGACCAGAAACACCCGTCCATCCGGGCTGCGGGCTTCCTTTTCCAGCATCCTGGCGCTGCTCAGCGTCCGGCGGATGTCGTCGATCAGGCCCGTGTATTTCAGCACGTGGGCGATCTCGTCGAGCGGGCGCCCTACGTCCGTGTCGCGCAGCTTGAAAATCGATGCGGCATCGGGGCTGAAGCGGGTCAGGTTGATCGCGTCGTCCACGAACACCGTGGCTACCCCCACCGCCTGGGTCATGGTGTCCAGATCCGCGTTGACCCGGTTGAGGATGGCCACCTTTTCCTGGAATTCCGCATTGACGGTGTTGAGTTCCTCGTTAACCGATTGCAGCTCCTCGTTGGAGCTTTGCAACTCCTCGTTCGACGCCATCAGTTCCTCGTTGGTGGCCTGGAGCTCCTCGTTGGAGGTTTCGAGCTCCTCGATCGTCGCCTGCAGGCTCTCCCGTGTGGCGTTGAGCTCACGCTCTAGCAGGTCAACCCTGGCAGCGGTTTCCGCGTCGATGTTTACCGTCTCGGGCAAGGCTTGTGATGGCTGGCGCTCCGCCTCAAAGCTCAGCAGCAGCAAGCGGTCGTCAGCCCGGGAGCGGATCGGTCGGGCCACAAGCCTCACGACGAGGTCGTCCGGATCTCCGGTCGACAGGCGCAGCAG
>JAUVXK010000157.1 GCA_030603635.1 Burkholderiales bacterium
GGCGTTGGTGCAGGTGCCCTGGTTGGGGTCGCGCCGGTTGAAGTAACCGCTGAGCAGGCAGCGCCCGGAATAGGCAATGCACAGCGCCCCGTGCACGAACACCTCCAGCTCCATGTCCGGACACTCGTTGCGGATGGCCTCGACCTCGTCCAGGCTGAGTTCGCGGGAAAGGATGATGCGCGTGACCCCCACCTTCTGCCAGAACTTCACGGTGGCCCAGTTGGTGGTGTTGGCCTGCACGGACAAGTGGATCGGCACCTCGGGCCACTTCTCGCGCACCTGCATGATCAGGCCGGGGTCGGCCATGATCAGCGCGTCGGGCTTGAGCTCGATGATGGGCTCGATGTCACGCAGGTAGGTGCGGACTTTGTCGTTGTGGGCAATCAGGTTGCTGGTCACGAACAATTTCTTGCCACGCGCGTGAGCTTCCTGGATGCCCTGGGCCAGTTGTTCCAGGCGGAACTCGTTGTTGCGCGCGCGCAGGGAGTAGCGCGGCTGGCCGGCATAGACGGCGTCGGCGCCGAAGTCGTAGGCGGCGCGCATCTTGTCGAGCGAGCCGGCGGGAAGCAGCAGTTCAGGGGCCTTGAGCATTCCCGGATTGTCGGGCTTTTTGCGTCCGCCTGCCTTCACCCCGGTGGGATGTCGGCCTCGAGCTGGGCCTTCATCTGGCGCGCCGCCAGGGCATAGCCCCCGTCGGCACCGTCCACGAAATGCACATGTTTGCCTTCGTAGCTGTGCACGATGCAGGTGATGAGTGCGGCGTCCGAGCGGTGGAGACCGTACACCAGCCGCCCCGCCTCGCGCTGTGCCTCCAGCCACGTCTGCAGGCGCTCCACCTGTACGGGGCTGGCATCGAGCACCATGCGCAGGGCACCGTCGAACTTCTTGCTGTCGCTCTGGCGAATGAGGTCGCGCCGGTAGCGCCCCCATACCGCCTCGGGCTGCCGGCGGTACTTGAAGAACACATACACCGCCGCCAGGTTGACGAAGAGCAGATGGGCCACGTAACGCCAGCGGGCCTGGCGCCCCTGCCCTGCGGTGCGCACCCGCGGCTCCACCGTCAAACCCAGGGGGCTGAAGTTCATCCGCAATCCCTCCAGGTGCAAGGGGTGACTGGCCACATCGTCCCCCACCACCGTCCGCACCGTTTCCAGCGTCTCGCGGATCGTTCGCTGATTGACCGCGGGGTCGGGCGAACGCCCCAGCACGATCAGCGACAGCTTCACGCCCTGGCGCGCGGGAACGCTCTGCCAGCGGCATTCAAACCCGGAAAAGTCGGCCTCGGCCGGCCCATCGTCCGGATCAAGGTGCAACACGGCTTTGGTGGACCCGGCCTTGATCCGGCGTTCGGCCTCTTCCCAGCCACGCCCAGACAGCACGGGCAGGTCCACCTCGGGCGAGAGCCTGACCTTGGTGGCCCGCACGCGCGCGCCCTCGGCCTGCAAATCCGCCACCCGGATCAGACCTGCGCGCAGATGCAGCCCGAACGCCTCGCGTGCCATGCGCTGGGCACCACGCAAGGCTGGCAACACCCGGTCCAGCAAGCGGCTGGGGACAGCCAGGGTGGCCCCATCGCCCCCGAACATGTAAGGCAGGTCCAGCGTCCGGTCCAGATTCATCACGGCCGCTATACAGGCCACCCCGACCGTATTGACCTGCTTGTACCGACCGCGCGCAATGGCTTCGGTGGAGCCGGCGATGTCGGCAATCACGACCCACCAGTCGCCGGGCACATCGACATGCCGTGACGTGTCCACGGCCTCCTCCAGGGTGGGCAGGGGCGTGATGGCTTGGAAGAACGACTCGCTCGCGCCGGGCGTGGACTGCATGCCCTCAATGTAGCAGCACAGGCCCCGTGGCAGGGGCCTGTGCGGGCTCATGCCACGGATCAGTTCGGCAGCAGCACGCTGTCGATCACGTGAATGACACCGTTGCTCGCACTGATGTCGGCACTCACCACGCGGGAGTCGTTGACCTGCACGCCTCCTTCGGTGCGCAGGGTGATGGCCTGACCGGCCTTGGTCTGGACTTCACCAGGCTGGACGTCACCGGACATCACCTTGCCAGGCACCACGTGGTAGGTCAGCACCCGGGTCAGGGCCTCCTTGTCGGCGAGCAGGGCATTCAGCGTTTCCTCGGGCACCTTGGCAAAGGCTTCGTCCGTTGGCGCAAACACGGTGAACGGGCCTTCACCCTTGAGCGTATCCACCAACCCCGCGGCCTCGATGGCCTTGACAAGGGTGGAGAACTGCCCGGCCTGCACGGCCGTCTCGACGATGGTGGACGCCTTGGCCTGCAGGGCACCCAGACCCAGGGCAGCGGCACAGGCGGCGGCAATGAACGCTTTTTTCATGACACAACTCCTCAAAAGAGAACACACATTCCATAACAGGATGAGGCTGGCCAGCCACGAAATGCGTCACCCGAAGGCAACGTTCGAAAGACAAGTTCTGTCTGGGACAAGTTCCTAGGTCCGCAAGCCCTGGATCGCAACAAATCGTAAAAAAAAACGGCCCCGAAGGGCCGTTCCGAACGCGGGAGCGTGTCCGTGTCAGACCGTCACGCCCTTGGCCGTTTCTGCGTACTCTTCGATCTGGTCGAAGTTCATGTACTTGTAGATGTTGGCGGCATCCTTGTTGATGATGCCCACGGCCTCCTGGTACTCAGCCAGTGTCGGGATGCGGCCCAGCTTCGAGCACACCGCCGCCAGTTCGGCCGAGCCGAGGAACACATTGGTGTTCTTGCCCAGACGGTTCGGGAAGTTGCGGGTGGAGGTGGACATCACGGTCGCCCCCTCTCGCACCTGCGCCTGGTTGCCCATGCACAGCGAGCAGCCGGGCATTTCGGTGCGGGCACCGGCCGTGCCGAAGGTGGCGTAATGGCCTTCCTTGATCAGCTCGGACTCGTCCATCTTGGTCGGCGGTGCCACCCACAGCTTGACGGGGATGTCGCGCGCGCCACCCAGCACCTTGGCCGCTGCACGGAAATGCCCGATGTTGGTCATGCACGAACCGATGAAAGCTTCATCGATCTTCGTGCCGGCCACCTCGGACATGAACTTGGCGTCGTCCGGATCGTTCGGGCAGCAGACGATGGGCTCCTTGATGTCGGCCAGATCGATCTCGATCACGGCGGCGTACTCGGCGTCCTTGTCGGCTTCCAGGAGGTCCGGCTTGGCCAGCCAGGCCTCCACGGCCTTGATACGGCGCTCCAGCGTGCGCTTGTCCTGGTAGCCATCGGCGATCATGTTCTTCATCAGCACGATGTTGCTGGTGAGGTATTCCTTGATCGGCTCGGGATTGAGCTTGATCGTGCAGCCGGCGGCCGACCGCTCGGCCGACGCGTCGGACAGCTCGAACGCCTGTTCCACCTTCAGGTCGGGCAGACCTTCGATTTCGAGGATGCGACCCGAGAAGATGTTCTTCTTGCCCTTCTTCTCCACCGTCAGCAAGCCGGCCTTGATCGCGTACAGCGGGATCGCGTGCACCAGGTCGCGCAGGGTCACGCCGGGCTGCATCTGGCCCTTGAAGCGCACCAGCACCGACTCGGGCATATCCAGCGGCATCACACCGGTAGCGGCGCCGAAGGCCACCAGGCCGGAACCTGCGGGGAAGGAGATGCCGATCGGGAAGCGGGTGTGCGAGTCACCACCGGTGCCCACCGTGTCGGGCAACAGCAGACGGTTTAGCCAGCTGTGGATCACGCCATCGCCCGGACGCAGCGCCACGCCGCCCCGGTTGCTGATGAAGGCGGGCAGTTCGCGGTGCATCTTCACGTCCACCGCCTTGGGGTAGGCCGCGGTGTGGCAGAAGGACTGCATCACCATGTCGGCGCTGAAGCCCAGGCAGGCCAGGTCCTTCAGCTCGTCGCGGGTCATCGGGCCGGTGGTGTCCTGGGAACCGACAGTGGTCATCTTGGGTTCGCAGTATGTACCCGGACGGATGCCCTGCTGGTTGCCGTTGACCACGGGCAGACCGCAGGCACGGCCCACCATCTTCTGCGCAAGCGTGAAGCCCTTGCCGGTGTCCACCGGAGGCTTGGGCAGGCGGAACACAGTGGAAGCGGGCAGACCCAGGAATTCCCGGGCCTTGCCGGTCAGGCTGCGGCCGATGATCAGGTTGATCCGGCCACCGGCACGGACTTCGTCCAGCAGCACTTCACTCTTGAGCGCGAAGTTGGCCACCACCTCACCGTTCTTCTCGATCTTGCCGTCATAGGGAAAGACGTCAATCACGTCACCCATTTCGAGCTTGCTCACGTCCACCTCGATGGGCAAGGAACCGGAGTCTTCCTGGGTGTTGAAGAAAATGGGGGCGATCTTGCCGCCCAGGGTCACGCCGCCGAAGCGCTTGTTCGGGACGAAGGGGATGTCTTCACCGGTTGCCCAGATCACGCTGTTGGTAGCGGACTTGCGGCTGGAGCCCGTGCCCACCACATCGCCCACGTAGGCCACTAGGTTGCCCTTCTTCTTCAGGTCCTCGATGAACTGGATCGGGCCGCGCTTGCCATCCTCCTCGGGCTTGAAGGCCGCATCGGGGCGGGTGTTCTTCAGCATCGCCAGGTAGTGCAGCGGGATGTCCGGACGGCTCCAGGCGTCGGGCGCGGGCGACAGATCGTCGGTGTTGGTCTCGCCAGGCACCTTGAAGACGGTGACAGTGATCTTGCGGGCGACCTCGGGGCGGCTTGTGAACCACTCCGCATCGGCCCAGGACTGCATGACCTCCTTGGCCTTGGCGTTACCGGCAGAGGCCTT
>JAUVXK010000012.1 GCA_030603635.1 Burkholderiales bacterium
CGACCACGGTTTGACGCCACGAATCGCAGATTTGAAAGTGAACAGGAAAGTCAATGAAATCAACGATCTACCAACACCACCTCCGCGCCAGTGCTAGCTTTTCGTACCGTCACTTATTGCACTGAAAACGAGGAGACCCCGATACCGGGCACCACCGGCATCAACGATGAGTAGCGCCAACCGCCGAGCCAGATTCCCGCAACAGCCAGCCTCTCAATGGCTATCGTGATCACGACACCGGTCGCAGCAAATATCAAGATGTGTGCAGTGCTTGGCGCCAGTACCCATCTCCGGTTGCGAGCTACCAAGCCAACTGCCCAAAATGCGATGAGCATGATCACGGCATCTCCCAGTGTCGCTCTCGTGCAAGTCCTGATCGCATCCCAATGTGCAGCCTGGGGCATCTCTGCGAACAACGGCACTTGCAAGAATTCCCAAGGATAGTTGAGCAGCAATGCAAACACGACCACGTTGAATTCAGGCAGGCGTGAGATGTGGTCGATTCCAGGCAATAGGCGCATGACGTGATTTTGCCTGTTAACATGACTGGCCGTGACGTTTGAACTTGGCTCACCTGGCACGCTCACTGGCGAGCTTTGCTGCTGCGGCCACCAGCTGATGCTGATCCGGGCGGGGCAGAAACATCAGCGTTGGTTGAGTCAACTCGAACCGCCTCCCCCTCACGCCGGGTACCTGAGCCGACCCGCTGCGGATCAGGTGGGCGAGTCGGAGCTGGGTGAGGCCAGAGCGTCCATCGACAGACGACAAGTCTGGTCAACGACTCGTTAGGGTTGGCGACTATTCGTCTCGAAGTCGCAGGGAGTACAGCAATGGCTGCCACGTCGCTGCCTCGGCGGCGGTGGCCTGAAGTGAACCCTGCTGCGCGGCTTGGCAAAGGCGATGCAGCATGCCCGGCTGGGGCGTGACCGGCCCGGCAAAACACAGCGTGCCGGCGGCGTCCACGATCAGGATCATGGGAAAAGTCGTGATGTCAACTTCGTGCAGCACTGCATCGAAGTCCTCCACGTCGACCCAATGCGTACGCCAGTCGAGACGCGAGCTGGCGAGCTTTTCAAATTCTGCAAGGAAGTCCCGGCAGGTGCCGCACCATTCGGCACACAGGCACACCACGTCCAGCGTCATGCTCGCAGGTCGTGTTTGGCGACCGCCGCCTCGAGGAACGCCATCAGCGCCTTGTCGTTCTCGCAGCACGTTATGTGTCCGCGAGTGTCGGCGATGCCGTGATGGCCATTGAGACCGGACAGAACGGAGGAGAACAGATCTTGATGCGTGTGCTCCAGCAGGCTGTCGTTTTGCAGGGCTGCAGAGGGAGTCTCCACGAACGCGCGCGCTCCCTCGGAGTTGAAGTGCAGGATGTGGCGAACACCAGCGTCGTCGGTTGTGATGGAAAGAAGTTCACGGATCCCATTCCTGTGCGGGGGGGCAACGCGATAAGTCGCCTTGCTGCAGGTCAAAGTAACGTCATTGGACACCATGAAGGGCAGATCCGTTGCTACTGAGTAAATTCCTTGGAACTCGGAGTATGTTCCGTGTGCAAGCCTTGATTACGCCATTGAAACGCCATCACATTCGATAATCTGCCATTACCCAATGTGAATTTTATGGAAAATTAAAAGCCATTTACCTCATAAATAGTATGTAATATCATGGTACATACCATAGTACGAAATAAGAGGACGAGCCATGGCCCGAGCCGGAATCTACAAGTCTGAGGTGCTGCGGGCCCGCGATAAATTGCTGGCCACGGGGCGCCATCCGTCCATCGATGCGGTGCGCGAAGAGTTGGGCACCGGCTCCAAGAGCACGATCCACCGCTATTTAAAGGAGATCGAGGAAGATGAAGGCGGGGCCGCCGGCACCCGGGTGGCCGTCAGCGAGGCGATCCAGGACCTGGTCGGCCGCCTGGCCGCCCGCGTCAACGAGGAAGCGGAAGAACGGGTCACCACGGCGCAGAACAAGCACGCCGAGCAACTCGCGCAGCAGCAGCAAGCCGCCGCGGCCCTGAAAACCGAGGCGCAGTCCACGCGCCAGCAGCTGGAGCAAACCCAGCGCGCGCTGGCGGAGGAAAAGACTGCTCACGGCAAAACCAGCGAAGCGCTGAGCAGCAAGACACTGGACTGCACCCAGCTCGCGCAGCAGGTGGCCGACCTGCAGGAGCGCATCGCTGCCGAAGAGCGCCATCGCCAGTCCCTGGAAGAAAAGCACCAGCATGCGCGCCAGGCGCTGGAGCATTTCCGGCAATCCACCAAAGAGCAGCGCGAGCAGGAGCAGCGCAAACACGAGCAGCAGGTGCAGTACCTGCAAGCCGAGTTGCGCTCCGTGAACGAGACCTTGGCCACCAAACAGCAGGAAGCCGTGCACACCCTTCAGGACAACGCACGCCTGCTGGGCGATTTGTCGCGCGCCCAGGGCGATCTGCACCAGGCCCAGGAAGAGGTGCGGGGCCTACGACCGCTCAAGGATGAACTGGGGTTTGCGCAGCGGCGTACCGAGGAGTTGGGCCGGCGCCTGGTCGAGCAGGATGCGGCCGTTCAGCAGCTCGGCACCTCGAACGAGCAGTTACAGGCCAAGGTCGATGGACTGCTCACTGCGAATCAGCAGCTGGAACTGGCGCTGGCGACGGCGAGGTCATCCGTCACGGCGCAAGAGCACGTCGTCGCCAGCATGCTGGAGCGCTTCAGTGCGACGGTACCTGGTCCTGGGTTGGTGGTGAAAAACCCGGATGAAGTGGCCCGTCGATCAGTCAAGCGAGAGTCAAAAAAGTCAACGGGGACAGGGGCTTAAGCTTGTCTCTGCGGGTTTTACAAATCCCTGCCGACCCTCCAACACATCACCGATCCCTTGGCGCGGTTGCCCAAAACGCATTGACGATTCGGGCAGTTCTCAGCTGCGGCCATTTCCGGATTTTCTCGAAAAGCGGCGGAAAGTCGACCAAGAATCAATGACTTAGCTCGCGCCTAGTAGATGCTGCATTTCTTTTTTTCTCAAAATGCGGCGGAAATTCCCTGGGACGCCGCGAATTCAATTCGATATGGTCGTCACTGGATCCACTGCGGCTTGTGCTAGTTTGACTGACTCCGTCGCCGTGGACCAGCTACTCGGTCGGTCGACGGTAACCTACCATCCTGGAGCCAAACGGAAGAATCACACGATGCCGAAGGTCAAGCCCATCACCGCCATGAAGCAGCGCCTCCAGGAATCGCTCAGTAATCTTGCTGAGCAGGAAGAGGTGATCGAACTGGTTCGGCGGGCGATCGAAACGTATGACTTGAAGCCAATGGATGTGTTCTCAGAGGATGAACTCGGGGCGGCACTTGCGCCGGACCCGGTGGACGAGTCAATACCGTACTGCGACCGAGCCGGCAACACCTGGGCCGGCAAGGGGAGGCGGCCGACTTGGCTTGTCGAGGCGATCGAGGCCGGCGCCGCACTAGAAGACTTTAGGAATCCCTCGTACAGCGGCTGAGCCCGACGTCAGGCCCAGTCGAGGGAATTTTGTCGACGATTCCCTAAAAACCGAGATGACCCCGACTCAGGGCCAGTCGCTGCCCCTGCTGCAATGTGCTGAGCGCTTGATATGGCGTTCTGAATTGGTGGAGAGGGATCAGTCCCATTATCAATATCGCCACCACCGGAAATAGCTACCGACTTAATCCGCCATACCACGCCACTTCCACTCATGGTCAGTTGCGGATATTTCGCAGCCAAACTCTGGTCATTCTCGATCGACCAACCGTCATAAAGCGCAATGTCCTGCATCTGCGCCGTAGTTTTCCCGATTCCCCCGGCACTGCTGTTCTGTCCACTGGTTTGGGTGTCCCAGTAGCTGTCAGTCACCACTGCGCCGTTAGCCACCCCAAGCAAACCTCCTACGTTTCTGCCGCTGGAAGAGGAGACTTGGCCAGTGGCATAACTGTTGATCACACTGAAACCACTGCCTGCGCTGCGGACCCTACCGATCAGCCCGCCAACGCCGGTACCCAACCCTGCCGTATCCGCTGCCGTGACGCTACCGGAGGCAAAGCTGTTTAGTACATGCCCCGTGGAGTTCGCCTGCACGCCACCCACCAGTCCACCGACCTCACCCTGGGTGCTGTTCTGGATCTGGACATTGCCGGTGGCATAGGAGGCCTCGATGGTCGAGGCGCCCCCCATATACCCCACCAAACCACCAACATTGCGCCCAGAAGCGGACACGCTGCCGCTGGCCCAACTGCGCTCAACGCTGGCGCCATCGAGCAAGCTGCCAATCAGCCCACCGGAATCGCTGGCGCCGGTGCCATCGCCTGCATTGTCTGTCGAGGTTACCGAGCCACTGGCATAGGTCGTGTGGATGGAGGTGCTGGAGCCTGTGGCATAACCGATCAGACCGCCAACGCTCATGCTGCCACTGGTCGCGCCGGTGGCATGGCTGTGGCCGATCTCCGAACCAAGATTGGCATAGCCGATCAATCCGCCAACGCGTTCGTTCCCCGTGACATGACCGCTGGCCGAGCTGTTGCTGACCACGACACTGCCGGTGCTGTTGACCGTTTCACCCACCAGCCCGCCGACCCGGTTATAGCCCTGTACAGTCGCCGCGCTGCTGCTGTCGCTTAGCTGGCTGGTGCCCAACAGCAAACCAACCAAGCCTCCGGTACGACTGTTGCCGCTTTGGGTACTTCCACTATTACTGCTGATCACTTGCCCACTGAGCACATGCACATTGTCGATCTCTGAATTGTCCGCCCGCCCGACCAGGCCGCCGATCCAGTCACGCGCCTGGATGTTCACATGACTCAGGTTCAAATTAGCCAGGGAGGCATTGCTGATATAGCCAAACAGCCCCTGATAATCGGCCACACTGTTGTTGATGGTCAAGCCGCTGATGCTGTAGCCGCCACCATCCAGACTACCGCCAAAGGTCTGTCCCGAGCGACCAACTGCGCTCCAGCTGCCTTGGAAGCTGGAGCAGTCAGCGGCAAAGCAGCGCCACATCTCGCTTTGATTGGTTAGCGCGGGCGCCAGATCAATATCGTGGGTCAGCAAATAGTCTGCGCTCAGATCCATTGCCATCAACTGCAACTGATGGGCGTTACTTATGTGCTGTCGCCATTCGTTACGTAGGAAGGGACGGGTGGCACCATCGGCTATCCACCAGGTGTTGTTGAAATCGAAGCCGGTATAACTGGCTTGGGTGTAGGCGTTGATGGTGGCTGTGATGCTGCGCAATTCACCTGCGGTGCCGGAGCCGTTGCCGAGGGCGGCGGCCTGTCCAGTGGAATCCGCATCCCAATAGCTGTTGGTAATGCCATAGTTTGATCCGGCGTTGGCGTTCTGATTGTCCCCGACCAAGCCGCCAATACGTGTGTAGGACGAACCGTTGACACTGGAAACAGCACCGGTGGCGAAGGAGCGCTCGATGATGCCGTTGTGATTATTAATGCCAACCAGCCCGCCGACACGGACTTGAGTCGGGCTGCCTTCAACCGTTACTGTAGCAATGGCGTAGCTGTCCGCAATGGTGCCTCCATTAAAACCGGCAAGACCACCTAGATCGGTGAATGAGCTAGAGGCGGTGACACTGCCACTGGCGTGACTCTGCAATACCTGTGCCCCCTCAATCAGGCCAACCAAACCACCAACATAGTCTCCGCCACTGTTCACATTGGCATTCACGGAGCTGTGGCTGATGACACTGGGGCCGACGCCCCCGTAGCTATCCAGGTAACCCACCAAGCCACCCACATACAACCCATTACCGGCGTCCGCCACCGTGCTGCTGGTGACATGCACATTACGGACAACGGTGCCACCCACTTGCCAACCGATCAGGGAGCCGACCGCCATACTGCCTGGGAGGCCAGATGCCGTGAAATCGACATTGGCTTGGTGAAAATTCAGGTTCTGAATGGTGGCCCCTTCGGTTGCCGCGAAGAAGCCGACTCCATCTCCAGTGTACGTCGTAGGTGCAATGTTAAGGTTACTGATGGTATTGCCCAGACCATCGAAGTTGCCGCAGAACATGGTGGAGCAGTCATTCCAGCCACTGCCAATCGGCGTCCAGTTTCCGGTGAAGGTGAGGCTAGACCCCAGAGCATAGTTACCGGTCAGCGACATGGCCTGCAGGGCGGCCTGGCTGTTGACCACGGTGTAGTTGATGACCGAGCCGTCAGAACCAAGCTTGGTGCTGAAATTGGCACCCGACTGCAAGGTGATAGGAGCGCGGATGGTGTAGGTCGCGGTGTTGCCGGCTGCCACATTGCCTATACCGTATTCCAGCGCCAGCTTGCCGTCAGCATGCGATGAAGTGATGGCAGCGTTGATTTCGATGTGGCGATCGGCGCGGAGCGTGAGGGTGTTGCCACTGCTCCAGGTGATGCCGCTGTTGACAAAAATGTCGCCTGCATCACCACCACCGCTAGCCGTGGTGACCGTCGCATCGCCACTGGCAAGTTGTCCTTGGAGTGCAGATGCTGTGGCACTGTCAATGGTGATGTCTGTCGGGTCAATCAGCCAGTGCCCGGCGCGAATCTCTGCGCCGTCCTGCACCTGAACCTTGGCTGCGCTGGTTTCTATGAAGCCCCCTTCGGCCCTCAGGGTGCCGCCGACGTTCACCTGACCATGCGCCATGTCGCCCATCAGGTAAATCTGCCCGCCTTCACCCGTCGCCAGTGTCTGCGCTTCAGTAATCCCCGTGTGGTTGATGACGGCGCTGGCCAAGTCTCCCGCCGCCTTGGCCGTGAGGTAGACCAAGCCTCCATCGGCCTTGATGGCTCCGCCCTGCTCTATCAGGGCATTCAGAGCGCCTTCCTCTACCTGAATCTTGACTGGGCCACCCAGGTCGAGCGTGACGGCTTGCCCAGCGCCCAGTAACACGTTGCCTTGTTCTGCGGTCAACCTGCCTTCGTTGGTGATTCTGGCGGCGATCAGGGCAATGGAGCCTCCATGGGATGCAGTGATGTTGCCCTGGTTGACGATGGCGTTGCTGCTGTTGCCCTGGAAGCGGTAGTTGCCGGCCATGAAGTCGACGGTGGACAGATTGAGGGTGGATGCCACCAGGCTACCGACATTCACCTGCGCCGTAGGCGAGAACAGCACGCCGTTGGGGTTGACCAGAAACACCTGGCCGTTGGCGTTCAGCGCACCTTGAATCACCGACACATCTGAGCCGAGCACACGGTTGAGCGCCACCGAGTGGCTGCTGGGCTGCACGAAGTTGACGGTGCTGCCCTGGCCGATGCTGAAACTTTGCCAGTTGGTGGCCAAACGGTCAGAGGTCTGGGTGACGGTGAGGGTGTTGCCACTGGTGGAAATGCTGCCGCTACCGCCCACAATCTCGCCACCCGTGGGCAGTTGGGCGTGCGCGGTCACTGCGCCTGTCAACAACAAAGCCGAAGCCATCAGGCTGCGCGACACTCGGCTTTTTTTACCGCCGGTGCCTTTGCCTTGGCCACGCACGCATTCGGCCACGGCCACATAGGCATCTTGGGCATCGCTCCAGACAAGTCGGTAAGCGTGGTTGAGGCTGTTTTTCATGATCTGGCTCCGTCGCAAATAATCAGGTACGTCGTGCGGCAGGCACACGCAGTAATGTCATTTTTGAACGGTAACTCAGCCTCCCAGGCAATCCTTGCCAATGCTTGCGCAGCCACCCTGGGAATGTCACCTGGGGTGACGAGAAAGCGCCAAAAGGATCAGACGATCTGGACGGCGATGCAAAGACGGTAGCCTTTGCCCCGCTCGGATTTGATACCGGGCTCGCCGGCACCCATCGCGAGCAACTTTCGACGCAGGCGTGACACCAGCACCTCCAGCTGGGCCTTTCCGCCTTCGTCCATGGGCTTGTCCAGAAGCTGCAGCAATTGCCAGTACTCGAGCATGCCCTCGGGTGCCAGAGCCAGCCCTTGAAGCACAGTCACTTCGGGCGTGCGCAGCGCCACCGTCCCAAGGGGGGTGTGCAGGCTGGCCTGCAACAGGTGTAGCCGCAAGGGCATGCCTGTCGAACGGTCTTGCGCCACCCCCAAGCGTTTCCCCAGCGCCTCAATGGCGGCGCAGAGTTCTTCAGGCTCGGTGGGCTTGGTCAAGTAAATGTCGGCCCCTTGCTCGTAGCCAGCCAGTTTGTCTGCCAGGCTGTGCCGCACGGTGATCATGACGATGCCCAGACCCGGGCAGACTTCGCGCAGACGCCGGGCCAAGGACAGCCCATCTTCACCCGGCAGATTCAGATCCAGCACGGCCACGTCTAGGGGTTGGCGCAAAAACACCTGATCCAGAGCCTCGGCCGAAGGCAGGGCATGCACCCGATGCCCTTTTGCCGTCAGCACCTCTGCCGTCACTTCACGCAGAGCGTCGTAGTCTTCGACGAGCAAGATGTTCATTGGGGCAACCAGAGTTCAAACACGACATCGGGCTCCCCAGCACAGTACTTCAGTTGACCCCCCATTTCCTGGCAGAGCGAGCGTACGATGTAAAGCCCCAGACCCGTGCCGGCAAGGCTATGGGCCGCAGCACCCCGGTAATACTTCTGGAACAGTTGCTGAGGATCGGGTTTGCCTGCAGCTCCGACCGGGTTGCAGATCCGCAGCCAAGCACCACGCCTCCCTTCTGCAAAAGGCCCCACGCCTATGAGAACGCGAATGCCGGCTTCGGCATCGGCATACTTGAAGGCGTTGTCCAGCAGGTTCAGGCAGATGACTCGCAACCATTGAGGATCGGCCATCACCACGGCTGGAACCGCCCCAAGTTCGGGGCTGGAGACCTCCACCCGCTCGTTGGCATTGGGAAATGAGGCCAGGCACTCACGCAGCGCCTCGTCCAGCCGGCAGGGCTGCAGGCGCATGGACAGCGAACCGTGCTCCAGCCGACCGGCCAACGCAATGCGTTCCACCAAAGTATCCATATCCTGCACCGCCTGAAGGGCGTGTTGTTGCATGCGTGGCGAAGGTTTTTCGCTACGCAGGCGCATGCGCATGACAGACAGGGGTGACTTCAGTTCGTGGGTCAGCATGTCGATAAAGCGGCGCTGCTGGCTGGCCACCGCTTGTTGCTGCTGTGCCATGGCCCGGTCCCGTGCGGCTTCACTCCGGCTGATCAACAAGGCTTGTTCGGCTCGGCGCGCACGACGATTCAGCGCGATCTGTATGGCCACCACACTCAGCAATATCCCGGCCTGGTAGGCGTAAGCCATCAGCAAATCACCGGACACCCAGCCCAGGAGAGCCAGGACAGAAGGAATGGCACCCAACAAGGTGACCAGCACACCCACCAGCAACCAGCGGGCATCGGGGTCCTCATGAACTATCAGCTGGATGCTTCGCACCACCCCCAAGATCAGCATCAGCAGCAAAGCAGGGAATTGCAACTGGGCGACCACGGGGTAGTAATCCAATAACGGGGCAGGGAAAGTGATGAGGGCAATTCCCATGACCCCGAGAAACAGGCGATTCACCCAGGTTGACCATTCAGCGATGTGCAGTGCCTGGCGGTAGAAACCGGTCGCCGTGAAGACCAGCAAGGTGGAACTCATGGGCGTCGCAAGGTCAGCCCAGGCAGGGGAATGGGGAAATATGAATTGTGCTGCCAGGCCCTGCACGATCACCACGATGCACAAACCAGAAAAGACATAGGCCACAAACCAGTGACTCAAAGGATCGTTCCGGCGGACGGCAGCTGGCAATTGCCCGAGCAAAGCAAACAAGAAAGCCCCCACCAGAGCACCCAACAGGGCATATTCAGTGGTCGTGGCAACCAGGAACTGAGTCGGATCCCACACCAGAAGACTGAATACCGCGCTGCTGGAGGTTTCAAGCCGGGCGTAGCCGATCCAATGGTCACCCTGCTCCACGACCGCGGGCTGGACGAAGGTGCGCGTGGCCACCCGTCGCTCGTTGAATGGCAAGCGGTCGCCGTGTCGATGCTCGATGTAGTGTCCTGGCCTTGCTGGATCGGGGAAGTAAAACCGAACGTCGTCAAGGTAGGTGGGGCGAACCTCAAGCAACCAGGTAGGTACACCCACCCGAGGACTCTGTGGGACAGGCAACTCAAATCGGAACCAGTACACCGACCGGCCGAAGCCCCCGGCAAAAATGCCTTTGACAGCCTGGAAATCGGCCTGCCGATCGGGGTGGCTGACCGTTTCGATGGAGTCCGACCGGTCGCGGTCGACCCACACATGCAAAGGCACGGGTAGCGGCGCAGACCATCCCGCCCAGACCGGCGGCAGGACCATCAGGCCCCACAGCCAGCACGCCACCAGCAGGGCACGGACCGGAAACGATGCCCTTGGCCCGCTCACGGCAACAGGCTGAGCGCGTGCATGTACCGCGCCTCGACCATCAGCTCGTCCCACGGCAGCGGATAGCCCTGCGGCAGAAGGTCCTGCCGGCGTTGCTCGCTGGCTCCGCTGGGACGCCAGCGGCCCTTGAGCTGCGCCTCGCTCAGTCCGTTGATCAGATCGTCGATGGGTTCGCCGTCGTTCTCGACGCACTGGTTGCACAGCAGCACCAGATCGCAACCGGCTTCCAGCGCGGCGATCGCCGCTTCGGTGTAGCTGACCTCAAGGCCATCGATCTGCCTGGCGCCGGCCATGCTCAGGTCGTCGCTGAACACGGCACCGGTGAAGCCCAGTTGGCCACGCAGAATGTCGTTGAGCCAGCGCGACGAAAACCCCGCCGGGCGGCTGTCCACCTGGGGGTAGATCACATGGGCGGGCATGACACTGCTCAGGCTGGCATTGAGCCAGCCATAGGGCGCCGCGTCGTCGGCCAGGAGAGCAGCAAGGGTCCGATCGTCCACGGGGATGTCCACGTGGGAGTCGGCCTTCACGTAGCCGTGGCCGGGGAAGTGTTTGCCGCAGTTGCGCATGCCGCTCTGCAGGAGCCCGTGCATCAGGGCCTGGGCCAGCAGGGTGGTCACGCGGGCGTCGCGGGCAAAGGCCCGGTCGCCGATGACGGTGCTGCCACCGTGGTCCAGGTCCAGCACCGGCGTGAAGCTGAAATCCACGCCACAGGCGCGCAGCTCGGCACCCAGCACGTAGCCCGCCGCCGTGGCAGTGTTGCAGGCCGCCAGCGCCGCCCCGCTTTCCTGACCCGACTTGCCAGCGAACCACAACTCGCCCAAGGACCGCATGGGCGGCAGGTGCGTGAAGCCATCGGTTCGAAAGCGCTGCACGCGGCCCCCTTCGTGGTCCACGCAGATGAGCAGATCGGCCCGCACCTTCTTGATCTGCTTGCACAGCTTGGTGAGCTGTTCGCGGTTGTCCCAGTTCCGGGCAAACAGGATGATGCCGCCCACCAGCGGATGGGACAGGCGGCGCTTGTCGGCCTTGGTCAGGCGGGTGCCCGCCACGTCGATGATGAGAGGAGCGTGCTGGATCATGGTGTTGAGTAAGGGTTGTGCTGTTCCACCACCACGAAGCTGGCGGCGTAGTCGGATTCATCGGTCAGCGTCACATGTGCGCGCAGGCCGCGGGCATCGAACCAGTCCTTGAGGGTACCGTGAAGCACCACGGTCGGCTGGCCGCTGGGCCGGTTCAGGATTTCGCAATGGCGCCAGGTCATGGGCATGCGCATGCCCAGCCCAATGGCCTTGCTGAATGCCTCCTTGGCCGAAAAGCGGGTTGCCAGATAACGCAGCCCGCGTTCGGGCCAACGCTCGCTGCGTTGGCGCCAGATGGCCAATTCCTGGTCGCCCAGCACCTTGGCCGCAAAGCGGTCCCCGTGCCGCGCCAGGCTGGCACGGATGCGGCGCACATCGCAGATGTCGTTGCCTATGCCGTAAATCATGGGCACTTCAGCGCTGTGCCGCCGCGATGCAGGCAAGGTACGCCTGCACGGTGGCCGCATAGCCCAATTCCAGCGCATCGGCGATCAGTGCATGACCGATGGACACCTCGCTGACGCCGGGCACCGTGTGCAGGAAGGGCGTGAGGTTGTCCCGGTTCAGGTCGTGCCCGGCATTGACACCCAGGCCCGCATCCAGCGCCGCCTGCGCGGCGGAGGCAAAGCGCTCCAGTTGCTTGGGCAACGCCTCACCTCCCTGGGCGTGGGCGGCGGCGTAGGGCTCGGTGTAGAGCTCCACCCGGTCAGCGCCCACCGCCAGGGCCGCGACCATCTGTCCGGGCTCGGCATCCATGAACAGGCTCACCCGAACACCGAGCGCATGCGCCTGCTCGATCACGGGGCGCAGGCGCTGCGCATCGTCCGGGAAACGCCAGCCGTGGTCGCTGGTGAACTGGCCCACGCTGTCGGGCACGAAGGTGAGCTGGTGCAAGGGCAGACCGCGCGACTTGACCTCGCGCGCCACGTCCATGAGGTTATGGAAGGGATTGCCTTCGATGTTGTATTCACGGTCGGGCCAGGCCTGCAGCAGTTCGGCCAGATCGAACACGTCGTGCCAGCGTATGTGCCGCTCGTCCGGCCTGGGGTGCACGGTGATGCCGTGCGCACCGGCCTCCAGGCACAGAGACGCGGCACGGGTGACACTGGGTATGCCCAGATGGCGGGTGTTGCGCACCAGCGCGACCTTGTTGACGTTCACGGACAGGGCCGTGCGAACGGAACCGGTGGGGGACATGCGATACAGCTCCAGCGGGTGGTCAGGCAGCGGATGCATCACCCGGCAAGGCGCTGCACGTCGGCCAGCAGTTGGCGCGTCTGAAACACGCGTACCCCGCTATGGTAGTGCAGCACCTCGCGCAGTTGACGCCGCAGGGCACCGGACCGATCGTCCTGCACCAGCGGACACAGGGCAAGAAACGGCTGCTCGGCCTGCAGTGCCGCTTCCAGCGCCGACCACTGCGCGCCGGCACAGGCAGGCTGCTGGGCATGTGTCTGGGGCAACAAACCCTGTTCTGGACGTAGCAGATAGCCCCGCTCCGGCACCAGCGGGGCCAGGGTGCCGCCCTCATGGTCCAACGTGGGCAGCAGCCCGGCATCGCGCAGCAGCAGGAGTTCAAAGGCCCGAAGCACCGTCGCCTGGGGCGCCCCCTGTGCCAGCGCGGCGACGGCCTGCGCGTAGCGGTCGAACAGGCCGGGGTGGGGATCCTCGCGAGCGAGCAGCTTGAGCAGCAGTTCGTTCAGGTAGTAACCTGCGAGCAGGGCATCACCCTGCGGCATCAGCTGCCCACCCTGCCATTGCGCGGCCTTCAGCGTGCGCACCTCGGCATCGCCGCCCCAACCCAGCCGCAGGGGCTGCAGCGGCAACAGCACCGCGCGGAACTGCGACGTGGGCCGCTTCACGCCCTTGGCCACCAGGGCCACGCGGCCATGCTGTCGGCTGAACACATCGAGGATCAGGCTGGACTCGCTCCAGTCGTGCCGGTGCAGCACGAAGGCGGGCTCGTCGTGCACGCGCGACTGTCGGGCCGACGCCTTGACCATGGTGCAGAGGCGGATTATTCGTAACCGAAAGAGCGCACGCGGGCCTCGTCGTCGGCCCAGCCAGACCGCACCTTGACCCACAGCTCCAAGAACACCTTTCCGCCCCAGAGTCGCTCCAGCTCCTGCCGCGCCTCGGTGCCGATGCGCTTGATCTTCTCGCCCTTGTCGCCGATGACCATGGCCTTGTGGCCATCCCGCTCCACCACGATCGTGGCGGCGATACGACGCAGCTTGCCGTCTTCCTCGAATTTGTCGATGACGACCGTCGATGTGTAGGGCAGTTCGTCGCCCGTGAGGCGGAACAGCTTCTCGCGCACCATCTCGGCGGCCATGAAGCGCTCGCTGCGATCGGTGAGTTCCTCGGGGTCGTACATCCAGTCCTGCTCAGGCAGGTACTTTTCCACGATGGCGTAGACGCGCTGGATGTCCTTCGCGTTCTTGGCCGACATGGGAACGAATTCGGCAAAGGGGTGGCGCTCCTGCATGCTGCGCAACCAGGGGGCCAGCTCCCCACGGCGGTGCACCATGTCGAGCTTGTTGGCCACCAAGATCACCGGGATGCTCGGTGGCAACAAGGCCAGCACCTTGGCATCCGCCAGATTGAAGTGGCCTGCTTCCACGACGAAGACGATCACGTCCACATCGGCCACCGCGCCCAGCACGGTCTTGTTGAGCGAACGGTTCAGGGCATTGCCGTGCCGCGTCTGGAAGCCGGGCGTGTCCACGAACACGAACTGGGTCGCCCCCACCGTGCGCAAGCCGGTGATGCGATGCCGTGTGGTCTGCGCCTTGCGCGAGGTGATGCTGACCTTCTGACCCACCAGCGCATTGAGCAGCGTGGATTTACCGACGTTCGGTTTGCCAACGATGGCGACGAATCCGCACCGCTTAGGACCCGCAGGAACCGCCGGCTCTTCACCGGCAGGGATCGTCTCCGACCCTTCTTCGGACGCGTGGGCAGACAGCACCGCCGGTTTGCGCAACGCCCGCGCCAGCATGTTTTCCAGATCGTCCTGCGCGGGAGAGGGGGTGGCAGAGGGGTTCATGATGCGCGTTGTTTCAGTAAATCGAGCATGGCCGCAGCGGCCGCCTGTTCGGCGGCACGGCGCGAGGCGCCCTGGCCACGGGCGGTGCAGCCCCACTCGCCCACCTCGCAGACGACATCGAAGGTCTGGCGGTGGGCCTCGCCATGGGTGGCCACCACGTGGTAGACAGGAAGTTTCATTTTGCGCCCCTGCAGCCACTCCTGCAAGGCGGTTTTGGCATCCTTGCCCTGGGCGCTCTGGCCCGGGCTCAGATCCACCTCGGCATAGAGACGACGCACCACCGCGTTGGCCGCATCGAATCCGGCATCCAGATAGACGGCGCCGATGACCGCTTCGAGGGCATCGGCCAGGATGGACGGACGCTCCCGCCCCCCGGAGCGGACCTCACCCTCGCCCAGGCGCAACAGTCGTGGCAGGTCAAGTCGTTGCGCCAGCTCATGCAGGGTGTCCTGTTTGACCAGATTGGCGCGAATGCGGGACAGATCGCCTTCCGACTGGCGGGACAGGCGCTCATAGAGCAGGCTGGAAACGGCCAGATTCAGCACCGAGTCGCCCAGGAACTCCAGCCGCTCGTAGTGATCGGCCGAATAGCTGCGGTGCGTCAACGCCCGCTCCAGCAGGCTGGCGTTCAGAAAACGATGACCGATGCGCGCCTGCAGCGCCGCGAAATCCGGGTTCAAGTCGGGCTCGGCTCCACTTAACGGGTTCGCCCCTGGTATTTCATCACCAGGTAGGCTGGACCCACCAGGTGGATTTCCTTCTCGTAGGCGAACTCGACCACCACCCGGTCGTTGACCTTGCTGATCTCCAGGTCGCGACCACTGATGGCCTCGAAGTAGTCGGCCGATTTGGCGCGATCAAACGCAGCGCGGATCTCGCCCACCGTGTTGCCGGCTTCCGACGCGCGCTGGGCCGCCTTCAGGATGGCCTGGTACTCCATGTAGGTCGGCGCGACCTGAGCGGCCACGACGCCAACAACCGCCACCACGATACCGATCAGGACTATGCCGATAAACGTGATCCCGCGCTGATGCTGCCTCATGCCCTTGCTCCGTTGTCGTCGAATCCGCACATCTTAATCAAAGAGACGGTGACTCCGTCACTCGAAACGGCCAATCCGGCTGAAATCGCCGAAATTCATCCAGACGAAGAAGGCCTTGCCCACGATGTTGGCCTCCGGCACGAAGCCCCAGTAACGGGAATCCAGGGAGTTGTCGCGGTTGTCGCCCATGAGGAAATAATGCCCATCCGGGACGGTGCAGACCACGCCCTCGACGGTGTAGCGGCACTGATCTTTGTGCGGAAAATCCACCGTGCCAGGAATGAAGGCAGGGCGATCGGCATCGTTGAGGGTGTGGTAGCTTTTGCCTCCCAGCGTTTCGGCAAACTGCTGTGAGTAGCGCATGCTGCCGCTGTCGTAGAACTCGGGACGCGGCGTCTTCACGACCGGCTCCCCGTTGACGAACAGCTGCTTGTTCAGGTAGGCCACCTCGTCGCCCGGCACACCCACCACGCGCTTGATGTAGTCGAGCGTGGGCTGGGGCGGGTAACGGAACACCATCACGTCCCCGCGTTGGGGCTCGTTGTTGGGAATGATCTTGGTGTGGACGACCGGCAGCCGCACACCGTAGTGGAATTTGTTGACCAGGATCAGGTCCCCCACATGCAGGGTGGGGATCATGGAGCCGGAAGGGATCTTGAACGGCTCGAACAGGAAGGAGCGCAGGATGAACACGACCAAGATCACCGGAAACAGTCCGGCGGTCCAGTCCAGCCACCACGGCTGCATCAGCAGTTTCTGCTGCGCTTCCTCGATGTTGACGGCGTCGGCCTTCACACCCATGCGGGTGAGTTCCGCCTCACGCTGGCGATGCTCCATCGCGAGCCGCTCGGCTGCAGCCCGGCGCTGGGGCAGAAAGTAGAACCGCTCGGCGAGCCAGTAGGCCCCGGTCACCACCACGGCCAGCAGCAGCAGCAAGGCGAAATTGCCCTCAATGGCCCCCAGGTACCATGCGGCACCATAACCGGCAAAGGCCGCCAGCACCACACCGGTGATCGCGCTCATGTTCTGGTCGTTCATCATTCCTCCACCTGCAGGATGGCCAGGAACGCCTCCTGCGGCACCTCCACCGAGCCGATCTGCTTCATCCGCTTCTTGCCCGCCTTCTGCTTTTCCAGCAGCTTGCGCTTGCGGGTAATGTCACCGCCGTAGCACTTGGCCAGCACGTTCTTGCGCAGGGCCTTGACGGTTTCGCGCGCGATGATGTTGGCCCCGATGGCCGCCTGGATGGCCACGTCGAACTGCTGGCGGCTGATGATCTCGCGCATCTTGGCCACCACCGCACGGGCGCGGTAAGCCGATTGGCTACGGTGCACGATGATGGACAGGGCGTCCACCTTGTCACCGTTGAGCAGGATGTCCACCTTCACCACGTCGGAGGCGCGGTATTCCTTAAACTCGTAGTCCATGGAGGCATAGCCGCGGCTGACCGACTTGAGCTTGTCGAAGAAGTCGAGCACGATCTCGCCCAGCGGCATGTCGTAGGTCAGCATGACCTGCTTGCCGTGGTAGGCCATGTTGATCTGCACGCCGCGCTTCTGGTTGGCCAGCGTCATGACCGGGCCCACATATTCCTGCGGCATGTACAGGTGCACGGTCACGATGGGCTCGCGGATTTCCTGGATGCGACCGACCTCGGGCATTTTCGAGGGGTTTTCCACCTGCAGGATTTCGCCATCGCCCTTGACCACTTCGTACACCACGCTGGGCGCGGTGGTGATCAGGTCCTGGTCGAACTCGCGTTCCAGTCGCTCCTGCACGATCTCCATGTGCAGCAAGCCCAGGAAGCCACAGCGGAAACCGAAGCCCAGCGCCTGCGACACCTCGGGCTCGTAGCGCAGGGCGGCATCGTTGAGCTGCAGCTTTTCCAGCGCATCGCGCAACTGGTCGTACTCGCTGGCCTCGGTGGGGTACAGGCCCGCGAACACCTGCGGCTGCACCTCCTTGAAGCCTGGCAACGGCTCGGTGGCGAATGGCAGGTTGGCGCCACTGCTGGTCTTGACCGCGGTGATGGTGTCACCCACCTTGGCGGCCTTCAGTTCCTTGATGCCGGCGATCACGTAACCCACTTCGCCCGCGTTGAGCGCATCACGCGGCTCGTTGTGCGGGGTGAACACGCCCAGCTTTTCCGCGTTGTACATGGCCTCTGTGGCCATCAGCTTGATCTTGTCGCCCCGGTTCAGTCGGCCATCGACCACACGCACCAGCATCACCACACCCACGTAGTTGTCGAACCAGCTGTCGATGATCATGGCCCGCAAGGGGCCATCGGGGTTGCCTCGTGGCGGCGGCACCTTGGCCACCACCAGTTCCAGAATCTCGTCTATGCCCATGCCGGTCTTGGCCGAGCAGGGAATGGCGTCTGTCGCGTCGATGCCGATGACGTCCTCAATCTCCTGCTTCGCATTGTCCGGGTCGGCCTGCGGCAGGTCCATCTTGTTGAGCACCGGCAGCACCTCGACACCGAGGTCGAGCGCGGTGTAGCAGTTGGCCACCGTCTGCGCTTCCACGCCTTGCGAGGCGTCCACCACCAGCAGCGCACCCTCGCAGGCACTCAATGACCGGCTCACCTCATAGGAAAAGTCCACGTGGCCGGGGGTGTCGATCAGGTTCAGGTTGTAGGTTTTGCCGTCTCGGGCCTTGTACTGGAGTGCGGCCGTCTGGGCCTTGATGGTGATGCCCCGCTCCTTCTCCAGATCCATGGAATCGAGCACCTGCTCGCTCATCTCACGATCGGTCAGCCCGCCGCAGCGCGAAATGAGGCGGTCGGCCAGGGTCGATTTCCCGTGGTCGATGTGGGCAATGATGGAAAAATTGCGGATGTGGTTCATCGCTGAGGTTTCAAAACAAAACGGGCGCGTCGGCTGGGGACGCACCCGTGGCCAGCGATGGCGACGCTGGCGGTCAACCCTTCATTGTAAGGGCTGGGAGGGAACCGTCGCTTCAGCGAGGGTCGGGACGAACCAGCGCATACTGCGCCCAGTCCCCCCGGCGAATCAGCATGTTGACCGGTCGATCCTGGGGCAGGCCCGCCACCGCCGCTTCGAAATCGGCCATGTTCGCGATCTGGCGATTGCCCACGCCGACGATCACGTCCTCCTCGCGCAGGCCCGCCCGGGCGGCGGGCCCTTGCGCACCGACGATGAGCACGCCGCCATCGACCTTGAGGTTGCGCTTCTCGGCGGCGCTGAGCTCACGCACGGTCAGACCGAGAACGTCGGAAGCCTGTGTGGCCTTGGGCGCCTCGGCCGGCGCAGAGCCTGCCCGGGCGACCTGCTCGTCTTCGAACGCCCCCACAGTGACAGTCAGCGTCCGTTCGGCTCCCCGACGCCACACCCGCACCTGAGCCTTCGCACCCGGGACGGTGTTGCCTACGATGCGGGGCAGGTCGGACGACTTCTCCACCGCCTTGCCGTCGAAGCTCAGGATCACGTCCCCTGGCTCAATGCCGGCCTGAGCGGCAGGCGAGTTGTTTTCCACACCACGGATCAACGCACCTTCGGCCCGCGGCAACCCGAGGGAATCGGCCAGTTCGCGATTGACGCCGTCGATGGCCACGCCGATGCGACCGCGCGTGACCCGACCGGTGGCGCGCAGCTGGTCGGACACGCGCACCGCCTCGTCGATGGGAATCGCGAACGAAATGCCCTGGAAGCCGCCGGAGCGCGAGTAGATCTGGCTGTTGATGCCCACCACCTCGCCGCGCATATTGATCAACGGACCGCCGGAGTTGCCGGGGTTGATGGCCACATCGGTCTGGATGAACGGCAAGTAGTCGCCGGTGTCGCGCTGCTTGGCGCTGACGATGCCCGCCGTCACCGTGTTCTCCAGGCCAAAGGGCGAGCCGATGGCCATCACCCATTCCCCGACACGCAGACGGCCGACGTCGCCGATGCGCACGGCAGGCAGCCCTTCGGCCTCGATCTTGACCACTGCCACATCGGTGCGCCGGTCAGACCCGACCACCCGGGCGGTGAACTCGCGCTTGTCCGGCAGCGTCACGATCACCTGATCGGCACCATCGACCACATGGGCGTTCGTCATGATGAAGCCGTCGGCACTGAGGACGAATCCGGAGCCCACGCCGCGAGGACGTTCGACTTCCGGGCCCCGCTCCTGGCGGGGCTGGGGTCCGCGGGGGGCAATGCCCGGGGGCACCGGAATGCCGAAGCGACGGAAAAACTCCAGCATCTGTTCGTCGGGAGTGCTGGGCGTTGCGCCCTGCCGGACCCGTTCGACAGTACGGATGTTGACCACTGCAGGACCCACCGCATCGACAAGCACCGTGAAGTCGGGCAGGCCGCGCACTTCGACCGGGGCCGATTGCAAGGTGGCCACGGGCGCCACGGGAGTGGCCACGGCGGCAGGCTGCGCCCCCACGACACCGTGATTCACCGACCACAGCACGGCCACCAGTCCCAAGGCCGCAGCACCGGCCACACCATAACGTTTCAATTGCTGATTCAGAGGCGTTGAAGGCATGTCATCTCCGTACTTGAAAGCCAGCCACCGCCGCATGGCACCACCCGCGGGACGGCCCCGGGTCAGCGCGTGCGCTCAAGCGCCTGGATGAACAGACCCAGCGTTTCGGCAGGCACTTCGCCCAACGCCGTCACCCAGTGGTCGCCCACGCGACGCGAAACAGAATGGGTGGCGCCGTCGGCTGCGGTTTTTTCCTTGGTGTGCCGTTTGGCGTCAAAGGTTTCCAGGAACAGCGAGACCGAAGCCAGACCATCTGAAAACACCCACTGAACCGTGCCGGGGGCATAGGACTCGGCACGGGCGTAACAACTCATGGACTGGAAACCGGGCACCTCTGCCTTCAGACGCCAGCCTTGCGCCTCCGGGGTGGTCTTGCGCCACTCGGGCTGCACCACCCTGTACCCAGCCGTGCTCTCCATCTGGCGCGCCAGCACGTCCATGCGCACAGGGGCATCGAGCTGCAACTCGGTGAAGGCCACCTGCTCCAGGACCCGACCTTCGGCGCTGCGGGTCTGCATCTTGATCACCAGCCCGGTGACCTTTTCGGACCAGATGCGGTAGGCATGTCGCAGGCCATCGCGGGGAACGAAGTCGACCACCGCCGCGTCGTGGCCGGCGACCCGCTCACTGCCCACGGGACGGGCGACGTAGAACGACTCGATCTGCTGTCCCGGGGCCCGCAGCAGGTCGGGAAACAGGCGCAACGCTTCTCGACGCTCCTTGAGCACGACCTTCTGGTCCGGGACGAAGGTCATGACCTCATCGTCACGGCGCAGCGTGGTGCGGGGCGCACCGGTGAGGGTCTCGATGCGCTCCATCTGCTGAACGCCGTCGCACACGTGCCAGATCTTGGAAACCGCCATCTCGGAACCGCTCGACACCACGAACGTACCGATGTAGGCACGGCGGCGCGAAGCTTCATGCAACCGCTCCAGCCAATCGCGAATCCCCATCTCCGGCTTTGCCACGGTGGCCTGCGGATTCGGCTCGGGTGACGGCGGAGTCTGGGCCCACACCCCGGACGCTGTCAGCGCCCACACGGCGAACGAGGCCACGCCCCAGGACGACAGCACGGTACGCTTGCTCATGGACGGTCAGCGTTGCGAGGATTCGTAAGTGGCATTGCGCAGGAAGCCGGCCGGCATCTGCAGTGCAGACATCCCGCCGAACTGCCGGTGGGCCGCCAGGAATTCTTCCAATTGGGGATCGCGCAACATGACGCCCTGCGGGGTCACGACAGCCTGCAACGGCGCCTGTGTGGCAGCGGGCGCCTGGGCCAGTTGCGGACCTGCTGCGCTCAACGGGGTGGCAACGATCTGCCAGGCCACGGCGGCCACGGCCACCAGAGAGGCGACACCGGCGACCATCTTCCAACGAAACACCGCGTCATTGGCCGCCTCCTCCGCCACCGGGAAGCGCAACGGTGCCTCGCTCCGAGGCCGGACATCCTCTTGGGCGATACGGGCCATCACCCCGGCGACAAAAGCGGGATCGGCAGGGGCCTCGCCATCGGCCCGCAGGACGTGACCGACACAGTGGAAACTGGACCAGGCATGGCGCAGATCCGCCGAATCGCCGTAGGCCAGGGCAACCGCCTGCGCCCCATCCGGGCCGCATTCGCCGTCAAGGAGCGCCGAGAGCTGTTCCGGCAACGACACCCCGTCGTCCACTGCGGACGAACGGAACGATCCCTGCGCTGTCGCGGAGGCTGAGGGGGTGTGCGATGTCTGCATGGTCTTACACTTCCAAAAAACCTGGAGCCGGGATCACCAGCGCTTGCCGGTCTGTCGTTCCAGCAGCGGTTTGATCCGCGCCGAAATGGCTTCCCGGGCCCGGAAAATGCGCGAGCGGACGGTTCCGATGGGACAATCCAGCGCCTGCGCGATTTCCTCGTAGCTGAGCCCCTCGATCTCACGCAAGGTGATGGCCTGGCCCAATTCCTTGGGCAAGGCCTCCATGGCGGCGTTGACGGCTTCGGCGATTTCCTTGCTCGCCAGCACCGCCTCGGGCGTCTCGGCGTCGGCTACCTGAGCGTTTAGTTCGTGTTCGACACCGGAAGTTTCATCGTCGTCCGACGACTTGAGCGTACTCATGAGCACCACCGGGTCGCGCTTGAGCTCCATGAGCTGCTTTTTGGCGGTATTGACCGCGATCCGATACAGCCAAGTGTAGAACTGCGCCTCGCCCCGAAACTGCCCGAGCGCCCGGTAGGCGCGGATGAACGTTTCCTGCGCAATGTCCTGAACCAGATCGCTGTCGCGGACCATGCGCCCCACCAGCCGTTCGACCCGGCGCTGGTACTTCACCACCAGCATCTCGAAGGCGCGCTGGTCCCCAGCCAGGGTGCGTTGCACCAGCAGAAAATCGGCGTCGGACGGGGATGTATTGGGATCGGTCATGCGGAATCTGGCCGGCAAATATAACCGATCGCCAGTCGATGGCCGGCCCGGACAGGGGATTCAACGGCTGCCAGAGGCAAAGACGGCCCGGCGCATGGCGGGCCAGCCCTGCGGGTCGTCACGTTGCAGCAACCAGATCCAGCAGGGCGGACCGCTGCGGGGATGCACACGGAGCAGCAGAGCCAGTTGCAGGTCGAGCGCGCTCTCGATGCGGCGGACCGGAATCCCTCGGGCAGATCGCCGAGTGATCAGGGACCAGCCACCGGGATCTCGGCCCGGGACGGCGGCCGTCCAGACCAGTTCGCCCTGCACCCGTGAACGCAGGCTCCAGAGGCTCCAGAAGAGGCAAACCGCACCGGCAATCGCCGACAACCACCAGGCCCCCGGCAGGCCGGTTGCCCCCCAGACCAAGGCCCAGACGGTCAACCCACCGGCCCACAGTCCGACCAGACCCGATAAGACCCAGGCGTCGGGCCGCGACGGCCCGAAAGGATGGCGTGCATCTGGCGGACCCGTCATCGGCTGACGCGATCGGAACGACCCAGGGTGTCAGACCCGCTTGAAGACCAGGGTGCCGTTGGTGCCGCCGAACCCGAAGTTGTTCTTCACGGCCACGTCGATCTTCAGGTCCCGCGCGGTGTTGGCGCAGTAGTCCAGGTCACACTCCGGGTCCTGGTTGAAGATGTTGATGGTCGGCGGGCTCTTCTGATGGTGCACCGCAAGGACAGTGAACACACTCTCGATGCCGCCAGCGCCGCCGAGCAGGTGCCCGGTCATGGACTTGGTGGAATTCACCACCACCTTGCGGGCGTGGTCGCCGAGTGCGGCCTTGATCGCGTTGGTTTCGTTGATGTCGCCCAGCGGCGTGGAGGTGCCATGGGCGTTGAGGTAGTCGACCTCATCGCCGTTGACACCAGCATTGCGCAGGGCATTGAGCATGGCGCGGCGCGGCCCATCCATATTGGGCGCGGTCATGTGACCGGCGTCGGCGCTCATGCCATACCCGGCGAGTTCGGCGTAGATCTTGGCGCCACGGGCCTTGGCACGCTCGTACTCTTCAAGGACCATCACGCCAGCTCCCTCGCCCAGCACGAAGCCGTCGCGGTCCTTGTCCCAGGGTCGGGAGGCGGTCTTCGGGTCATCGTTACGGGTGGACAGGGCGCGCATGGCGGCAAAGCCGCCGATGCCCAACGGTGACACGGTGGACTCTGCGCCGCCTGCAATCACCACGTCGGCGTCGCCGTATTCGATCTTGCGGGCCGCCTCACCGATGCAGTGCAGGCCCGTGGTGCAGGCCGTGACCACCGCCAGGTTCGGCCCCTTGAAGCCAAACCGCATGGACACATGTCCGGAAATCATGTTGATGATCGAGGCCGGCACGAAGAACGGCGAGATGCGGCGCGGGCCGCGGTTCGTCAGTTCGGTGTGGGTTTCCTCGATCAGGGGCAGGCCGCCGATGCCGGAACCGATGATGCACGCAATGCGGCACGCCTCTTCTTCACCCAGTGCCTCGCCCGTGGGCAGGCCAGCATCCGCCACCGCCTGCACGGCGGCAGCGATGCCGAAATGGATGAAGGTGTCCATCGTCCGCGCCTCCTTGGCGCTGATGTAGGACTCCAGGTCAAAGCCCTTGACCTCGCCCGCGATCTTGCAGGCGAAGTTGGAGGCGTCGAACTTGGTAATGAGGTCGATGCCGGACTGACCGGCAATGAGATGGGTCCAGGCTTGATCCACCGTGTTGCCTACGGGGGAAACGCAGCCCAGACCGGTCACGACGACACGGCGGCGGCTCATCGGCGGATCAGGCCTTCTGGTGGGCCAGCGCGTAGTCGATGGCGTTCTGCACGGTGGTGATCTTCTCGGCGTCTTCGTCGGGGATCTCGATGCCGAATTCGTCTTCGAGGGCCATCACCAGTTCCACGGTGTCGAGCGAGTCGGCGCCCAGATCGGCCACGAAGGCCTTCTCGTTGGTCACCTGGGACTCTTCCACGCCGAGTTGCTCGGCAATGATTTTCTTCACACGTGCTTCGATATCGCTCATAGTTCCCTCTAAGGGTGGTTGAAAACAGTCACGCCATTTTAGCCGGGGCCTGCAAGACCCCTGCAAAACGGCTGGGGGCGAATGTTATCAGGCCATGAACATGCCGCCGTTGACGTGCAGTTCCTGCCCCGTCACGTAAGCGGCCTGTGGGCTGGCCAGGTAGGCCACGGCATGGGCAATGTCGGCCGGCTTGCCCAGGTGGCCCAACGGAATCTGGTTGAGCAGGGCCTGCTGCTGGGCCTCTGGCAGCGCTGCGGTCATGTCGGTCTCGATGAAGCCCGGTGCCACGCAGTTGACCGTGATGTGGCGGCTGCCGAGTTCCCGCGCCAGTGCGCGGGTCATGCCGGCCACACCGGCCTTGGCAGCGGCGTAGTTGGCTTGGCCCGGGTTGCCAGACGCCCCCACCACGCTGGTGATGCTGATGATGCGACCATAGCGCTGCTTCATCATGGGTTTGATCACGGCACGGCTCAAGCGGAAGACGGCCTTGAGGTTGGTGTCGAGCACGGCATCCCAGTCCTCGTCCTTCAGGCGCATGGCGAGCATGTCGCGGGTGATGCCGGCGTTGTTGACCAGCACATGCAGCGCGCCGTGCTCCTTGACGATGGCGTCCACAAGCGCTTCGACCTCGGCAAGGCGGTTCACGTCCAGCCTGGCGCCACGACAGCCTTCATGACCGGCGAGCGCCTGGGTGATCCTGGCAGCCCCATCGTCGCTGGTGGCGGTGCCGATGACCTTGAGGCCTTTCCTGGCCAGTTCCAGCGCGATGGCCGCGCCGATGCCGCGCGAGGCGCCCGTGACCAGGGCCACCTGGCCCGCAAAAACGACTTCAGACATGCGTTCCTCCTTCGATTCAGCCCAGCAGCAGGGCCTGGACCTCGGCCAGCGTGGCCGGATCGTACAGGGCGGCGCTGGCGAGTTCGGGGTCGATGCGCTTGACCATGCCGGCCAGCACCTTGCCCGGCCCACACTCGACGACGGTGGCGATGCCACGACCCTTGAGCGCCTGCACGCTCTCGACCCAGCGCACGGGGCCAAAGGCCTGGCGGTACAGGGCGTCGCGGATGTGGTCGGGGTCGGTTTCCACCGCCACATCGATGTTGTTGAGCACCGGGATCTGCGGCGCGGCGAAGGCCGTGGCAGCCAACTTTTCTTTCAGTCGCTCGGCGGCCGGCTTCATGAGGCTGGAATGGAACGGAGCCGACACGGGCAGCGGCAACGCACGCTTGGCCCCGTTGGCCTTGAGCACTTCACAGGCCTTCTCGACGGCGGCCTTGCTACCAGCGATCACGGTCTGGGCCGGGTCGTTGAAGTTCACCGCCTCGACCACCTCGCCGCTGCCCGCAGCGAAGGTGGCCTGCGCCTCGGCGCAGCCTTCACGTACCTTGTCGGCGGCCATGCCCAGGATGGCGGCCATGGCACCGGTGCCCACCGGGACCGCGTCCTGCATGGCCTGCGCCCGAAAACGCACCAGTGGCGCGGCCTGCGCCAGCGTCAGCACGTTCGAGGCCACCAGCGCGGCATATTCTCCCAGCGAATGCCCGGCCACCGCCGCCGGCAACGCCCCGCCTGCCGAGCGCCACACGCGCCAGGCGGCGACACCCGCGACGAGCATGACCGGCTGGGTGTTGGTGGTCAGCGCCAGGGCCTCCTTCGGGCCTTCATGGATCAGTTTCGCCACGTCCTCGCCCAAAGCGTCCGAGGCCTCTTTCAGAGTCTCGGCCACCACGGGGTGGTCACCCCAGGCGTCGAGCATGCCCACAGACTGCGAACCCTGGCCAGGGAACACAAATGCAAATGTCATCTTCTTCTCCTTCTGTTTCTGCCGGGGGCTTACAGGCGGACCAGCACGGCCCCCCAGGTGAAGCCCCCCCCGACACCCTCCAGCATCAGCAACTGGCCGGGCCGCACCTGTCCGGTGCGCACGCCGTGGTCCAGCGCCAGCGGGATCGAGGCGGCCGAGGTGTTGCCATGGTCGTGCACGGTGACGACCACCTTGTCCATGGACAGCTTGAGCTTGCGTGCCGTGCTCTGCATGATGCGGATGTTGGCCTGGTGCGGGATCAGCCAGTCGATGTCGGCGTCGACCTTGCCGGCCTTGGCCAACGCCGTCTTGGCCGCGCTCTCCAGCAGACCGACGGCCAGTTTGAACACCGCCTGACCATCCATCTTGAGAAGCGGATCGCCCAGCACCTGCCCGCCGCTGACCGTGCCCGGTACACACAGGATGCCGGTGTGGCGGCCGTCGGCATGAATGTCGCTGGCCAACACCGCCGGGCCCGTGCCGTCGTGTTCGGTGGCCTCCAGCACCACGGCGCCAGCGCCATCGCCGAACAGGACGCAGGTGGTGCGGTCGTTGAAATCGAGCAGGCGCGAGAACACCTCGGCACCCACCACCAGCGCACGCTGCGCGGCACCGGTCTGGATCATGGCGTCGGCGACGGTGAGGGCGTAGATGAAGCCACTGCAGACCGCCTGCACGTCGAAAGCCGCACCTCCGGCCGCGTCGGCCTGCCCCTGGGCCTGCGCCACTTCCGACAGCTTGCGCTGCAGGATGGAAGCGGTGGAGGGGAACACCATGTCGGGGGTGGAGGTAGCAACGATGATGAGATCGATGTCGCCGACCTGCCGCCCGGCGGCTTCCAGGGCCTTCAGGCAGGCCTGCAGGGCCAGGTCACTGGCGTTGACGCCGTCGTCCACATAGTGGCGGGCACGAATGCCGGTGCGCTCGACGATCCATTCGTCACTGGTCTCGACGCCACGGGCCGCGAGCAGGGCCACCATGTCGGCATTGGTCAGACGCTTGGGCGGCAGATGGCTGCCGGTGCCGGTGATGCGGGAATAGCGTTTCATGGAATGCGTGTTCAGATGCCGGGGCGACCCCGGCATTCAGGGATTCGGAGTCGGGACTGCATCGGCCTCTGTGGGCGACATCAAAGGCGCTGCCCGGGCGATGCGGGTACGCACCCGATCCAGCAGTTCGTTACGGGCCGCATCATACGCGCGCACCAGGGCCTGCTCAAACGCGAAGGCGTCGGCCGAGCCATGACTCTTGAACACCAGCCCGCGCAAGCCCAGCAGCGCCGCACCGTTGTAGCGACGGTGGTCCACCCGGTGCTTGAAGGAAGCCAGCACAGGCCAGGCCACCAGGGCCGCCAAACGGGTGAACAGGTTGCGAGAAAACTCTTCGCGAATGAAGCCACCGATCATACTGGCCAGCCCTTCGCTGGCCTTGAGCGCCACATTGCCGACAAAACCGTCGCAAACCACGATGTCGGTCGTGCCCTTGAACAGGTCGTTGCCTTCGACATTGCCGTGAAAGTGAAGATCACCGCGCTCGCTGGCCTGGCGCAGCAACTGGCCGGCCTGCTTGATCACGTCGTTGCCCTTGATGACCTCTTCACCGATGTTGAGCAGTCCGACCGTGGGGGCCTCCTTGCCACTCGCCGCCACCAGGGCCGACCCCATGACCGCGAACTGCAGCAGGTGCTCGGCCGTGCAGTCCACATTGGCACCAAGATCGAGCACCGTGGTGGCCTGCCCCTTGACGTTCGGCATCTGTGACGCAATGGCGGGGCGATCAATGCCCTCCAGCGTCTTGAGCACGTAGCGAGCGATCGCCATGAGCGCCCCGGTGTTGCCGGCCGAAACGGCCGCCTGGGCCGCGCCCTCCTTGACTTGGGCAATGGCGACCCGCATGGACGAATCCTTCTTGCGGCGAAGCGCCACTTCCACCGGATCGTCCATGGACACCACCTCGCTGGCCGCCACGACGGTGGCCCGTGACGGATCGAGGCCAGGAGGGAGCGAAGCCAGCGCCTCGGCCTTGCCCACCAGAATCAACCGGGCATCTGAATGTGCCGCCAAAAAAGCCGCGCACGCAGGCAAGGTGACGGCCGGCCCATGGTCGCCCCCCATGCAATCCACCGCAATGGTGATCATGGACAGTCTTTCAGACGGTTGCACACAGGGCCGGCACTTGCCAGCCCTTCAGACACAAAAGGCCCGCATGAGGCATGCGGGCCTTCATGGCCAACCGCACCCGAAGGGCGCAGGCCGGCACCGGGGATCAGGCCTCGGACTTGTTCTTCAGCACCTGGCGACCACGGTAGAAGCCGTTGGGGCTCACGTGGTGACGCAGATGCACCTCGCCGGTGGTCGGCTCGACAGCGACGCCCGGTACCGACAGGGCGTTGTGCGAACGGTGCATGCCGCGCTTGGAAGGGGACTTTTTGTTTTGCTGGACAGCCATGGTCGGCTCCTGTGAATAAAGCTGGGGCCTCTCGGCCTGAGGAACAAAAGGGAAACGGACGACAGTCAACTGCACCGACCGAAACTCGACTCTTCGGGCCAGTGCGAAACCCTGCATTATACCCAGCCATCTGACGATTGATCAAGCCCCTCACCGACGCCCCTCCCCTTCAGGACCTCCACGCCTCGCCTGCCCCTTGAGAGCCAACAGCGCGGAGAAGGGATTCGGACGCTCGACCTGCTCGAAACCCTCGTCCACAACCTCGGTGGGCAGGGCCTGCGGACAGACGTCGTGCATGGGCACCAGCGGCAAGGCCAGGAACAGCTCGTCCTCGATGAGTTCCTGCAGGTTGAAGCGCGGCGTCCAGACCAGCAGATCCTCCTCGGCCTCGTCGTCCTGCGCCTCGGCCGTGGCTTCGTCGGCGACGAAACGGAACCAGCGATCGACGTCCAGGGCCTCCAGGTAAACCGACAGGCAGCGCTGGCAGATCTGCGGCACCTGCCCGTTGAACGACAGGTGCAACCAGACCTGCTCCGCCCCGCCCAGGGGCGCGCGGATCTCCCCCCGCGCCTGCCAATCCAGCACCAGTGGCGGCGCGTCCACCGGCTGGGTCCACGCAGGAGCATCCTCCTGCCAACGGGCCAGATCGGTCAGGCGGACCGCACCCGAGAACACCTCGCCGGAGCGCGCCAGCTGGCGCACATCCAGCGCCTGGACAGACAACACGGGGGAACTTGTGGACATGGATCGGGTATGAATAATGCTTGCTGATTCTAAATTCGAATGCCCGAGACCGCTCACCCCCCTCCCTCCGCCCTGGGCAGCACGCGCTGCTCACAGGCCATGCTGCGCCAGACGATGGGGCAGTGGCGGGCTCTGGGCTGCCCGGACCTGTGGTTGTTTGCCTACGGTTCGCTGATCTGGAAAACGGAATTCCCGGTGATCGAACGGCGCCTGGCCACGGTGCACGGGTACCACCGCGCGCTCAAGATGTGGAGTCGCGTCAACCGAGGCACCCCGGAGCGCCCGGGTCTGGTGTTCGCGCTGCTGCCCGGCGGGAGCTGCCAGGGCATCACCCTGCGCGTGCCGGCCGCCGACGTGCCGGAGATGCTGCCACGGCTCTGGGAACGCGAGATGCCCAACCCGGTGTACGACCCACGCTGGCTGCGCTGCCACACCCCAGGCGGTCCCGTGAGCGGACTGGCGTTCACGCTGTCGCGGCGCAGCCCGAACTTCACCGGGGAGCTGCAGCCGCACGAGCTGCAGCACATCTTTCGGCACGCACAGGGGCGCTACGGGACGACCCTGGATTACGCCCGGCAAACGCTGGAGCAGCTGCGCGCCCTGGGCATCCGCGACCGGGCACTGGAGCGGCTGCTGCACCACGCGCACGGCCTGTGAGGCCCCGCGCCGGAGGCCGGACCGGCATGCCATACTTTCAGCATGAACATCGCCGACCTGCGCAAGAGCTACGAAAAGGCCGAACTCAGCGAAGAGGCCTCCCATGCCGACCCGTTGCGGCAATTCGACCAGTGGTTCAACGAAGCCCTGAAGAGCGAACTGCCGGAACCGAACGCCATGACGGTGGCCACGGTGGGCAGCGACCTGCGCCCCAGCACCCGCGTGGTGCTGATCAAGGGGTATGACGAGCGTGGCATCGTCTGGTACACGAATTACGGCAGCCGCAAGGGACAGGAACTGGCCGGCAACCCCTGGGCCGCCCTGCAGTTCCACTGGGTGGAGCTGGAGCGGGTGGTGCGCATCGAAGGCCGGGTCGACAAAGTGAGCGCCGAGGAAAGCGACGCCTACTTCCAGAGCCGTCCGCTGGACAGCCGCATCGGTGCCTGGGCCAGCCCCCAGAGCCGGGTGATCTCCGGGCGGGGGGTTCTGGTGGCGAACGCCGCGAAATTCGGCGCCCAGTTCCTGCTCAACCCGCCCCGTCCCCCTCATTGGGGCGGCTACCGCCTGAACCCCGACCGCTGGGAATTCTGGCAAGGCCGCAAGAGCCGCCTGCACGACCGGTTGGTGTACCGGCATGAGGGCAGCACCTGGGTTCGGGAACGACTGGCACCCTGAAAGCACCCCATAACACCTGTTCCGGGTTCAGGGCAGGCGCTCGATGGCCTGGTCCGCCACTGCGGCCAGGGCCGCGTCATCCACCCGTGCCCGGTCCAGCTCCTGCAAAGGCCGCAACACAAAGGCCCGCTCCCGCCAGCGGGGATGGGGCACGGTGAGGGCCGGGGAGTCGATGCGCGCGCTGCCGTACAGCAGCAGATCCAGGTCCAGTGTGCGCGGGGCGTTGCGGTAGGGGCGCTCCCGGCCGGCGGCCAGCTCCAGGAATTGGAGCCAATCCAGCAAGGCAGGGGCGGTCAGGGTGGTGCGCACCTCGGCGACGGCATTACAGTACCACGGCCCTCCGGCATCCACGGGCGCGCTGCGGTAGAACCCCGACACGCGAAGACCCAGGATGCCCGGAGCACGGGCAAGCCGGTCCAGCGCGAGCCGCAGGGTCGCCACCGGATCGCCCAGGTTGGCCCCGAGGCCGACATAGGCCGTAACTTCCTCGCGAAGTGTCATTCCGCGGCGGCCGGACCACCCTCACCGGCCGAACCGGCGGGCTTGCGACGACGGCGCCGACGCTTCTTGGGAGCGGCGTCCACCCCCTCCGGCGCATCGGCGGACGGCTCAGGCGCGTGCGGCACCTCAGCCTCATCAGCGGGTCGCCAGCGCGGATCGGCTTCATCGGCCGCCACGCGATGCACCCGCCCCGGCGTCTTGCCGCCCCGCCCGCCGGCAGCCTTGCCGGCCGTGCGGCTGCGCTGCTGCTCCAGGCGCACGGCCTCGACCATGTCGCGGCGCACGGGATCGCTGGCGGTGCTGAAGGTTTCCCACCAGTGGGACAGCTCTTCCTCCAATTCGCCCACCTGGGCCCGCAGGCGCAGGAAATCGAAGCCGGCGCGGAAACGGGGCTGCTCGGCCAAAGAGAAGGGGCTCTGGCCGATGCGCCTGTCGAAACGGGGCTGCATCATCCAGATTTCGCGCATGTCGGCGCCCAGCTTGCCTCTGCCGGACACGTCGCCGATGCGGGCCTCAAACACCTCGTCCACGGCCTCCTGCAATGCCGGGAAGGGCGGCACCTTGGCGTTCTGGCGTTTCTGCCAGCCGGCACGCACATCGCTCCAGAGCACACAGGCCAGCAGGAAGCTGGGCGCCACCGGCTTGCCTTCGGCCACGCGGCGGTCGGTGTCGAGCAGGGCAGCCTTGACGAAAGGCTCGTCGGCGCGCTGCACCACCAGATCCAGCAACGGGTAGATGCCCTTGCCCAGTCCGGTGGCCTTGAGCTGTTCGATGCTGGCCAGCGCATGGCCGGTCTGCAGCAGCTTGAGCATCTCGTCGAACAGTCGGCTCTGGGGCACGTCGGCAAGCAACGGCAGGGAGGCGGCCAGCGGCGCGCGGGTCTTGGGGTCGAACTGGAAACCGAGGCCGTTGAGCTTGGCGCCGAATCGCACGGCGCGGATGATGCGCACCGGGTCCTCGCGGTAGCGGGCCGCCGGGTCCCCGATCATGCGCAACACGCGCTTCTTGGCGTCGCGGATACCGTGGTGGAAATCCACCACGATCTCGGACTCCGGGTCATAGTACATGGCGTTGATGGTGAAATCGCGGCGCACGGCGTCCTGTTCGATCGGCCCCCAGACGTTGTCGCGCAGCACGCGCCCGCTGGCGTCCACGGCGTGCTTCATGCCCGCCAGTTCGCCTTTGGACGTGCGCTCATTGCCACTCACCTGTTCGGCTGCGGCGTTGTCCATGTAGGCGCGGAAGGTGGACACCTCGATGACCTCGTGCTCGCGCCCGCGACCGAACACCACGTGCACGATGCGGAAGCGCCGGCCAATGATGAAGGCGCGCCGGAACAAGGCCTTGACCTGTTCCGGCGTGGCGTTGGTGGCCACGTCGAAATCTTTGGGGCGCAGGCCCAGCAACAGGTCGCGCACCGCGCCGCCCACGATGTAGGCCTCGTGGCCAGCGCGCTTGAGGGTGTGCACCACGTCCAGGGCACGCCCGTCCACGAGCGACGGATCAATGCCGTGCACGGTGGCGGGAACGTCCTCGCGCTTGCCAAAGTGGGGCCCCTTGGCCCGGGAAGTGGCCTTGCCCAGGAGTTTGTCGATGAATTTCTTGATCATGCGTGTTCCGCAAACAGGTCGAGTATGCGCCAGTCCCGCTCGCGGGCGATGGCCCGCAGGCCTTCGCCGGGGTTGGTGGCCACGGGCACCGTGGCCTTTTCCAGCAGGGGCAGGTCGTTGGTGGAGTCGGAGTAGAAGGTGGTGTGCACGTCGCTCCAGTCCAGGCCGCGGGCGGCCAGCCACTGCTCGAGACGCGTCACCTTGCCTTCACGGAAAGAGGGAGTGCCGGCAATCTCGCCGGTGTACCAGCCCTGGGCGTCACGGGCGAGTTCCACCGCGATCAGGTGTTCGACGCCCAGTGCCCGGGCGATCGGACGGGTGACGAATTCGTTGGTCGCGGTGATGATGATCACCTCGTCACCGGCCTGCCGGTGGCCCTCGACCAGGGCGCGGGCGACTGGCCGCAGTTGCGGCTCGATCACCTCGTGCATGAAGCGTTCGTGGGCCTCGGCAGCGGCGGCGGGGCCGCGCTCGCGAAACGCCTGGGTGGCAAAGCGCACGTAGGCGTGAACGTCCAGTTCACCGGCCTGGTACTGGGCGAAGAACTCGTCGTTGCGGCGGGCGAATTCGACCGGATCGGTCCAGCCGATGCGGGTGGTGAATTCCCCCCAGCCGTAGTCGGAGTCCAGCGGCAGCAGGGTGTGGTCCAGATCGAACAGGGCCAGTTTCATCAATGCGTCTTTCGTATGCGGTCTCAGTGGGCTCAGCCACCTTCGAGCATGGCCTTGATGAGCGGAATGGTGATGGCCCGCTGCGTGCGCAGGGCGTAGCCGTCGAGCCGGTCCAGCAACACCATGAGGTTGCCCAGGTCGCGCGTGAAGCGGTTGAGCATGTAGTCCATGACCTCGTCGCTCAGAAACACCCCTCGCTCGTCGGCCGCGCGACGCAGCACGCGGCGCCGGTCGGCTTCGGACAGCGCCTGCAATTGGAACACATGCCCCCACCCCAGCCGGGTGCGCAGATCTTCGCGGAGCAACAGGTCGGCCGGCGGACGGTCGGCCGCCGCCAGCACCCAGCGCGGTGCACCTCGGGCCGGCGTCTGGGCGTTCACGAACCAGTTGAAGGCGGCCGCCTGCTGTTCGGCGGTGTAGAGCTGGCAGTCGTCCAGCAGCACCGCGACCCAGCCGTCATCAAAGGCAGGGGGCGAGGCCATGCCCGGATCCAGCCAGCCGACCCGCCCGCCCTGTCCTTCCAGCGCCAGACGCACTGCCTGCAACAGGTGGGTTTTGCCGACACCACTGTCACCCCACAAGTAGGTGGGCACTGGCGAACGCAGGGGGTTGCCAGCCCAGAGGCGCAGATGGTCCAGGGCCTCGTTCGGGCCATGGGCCAGGAAGTTGTCGAAGGAAGGCCGGGGGGCCAGCCCCATGTCGAGGACGAGCTGCTCCATCAGCGCCGCTCCTCGTCACCCGATGGCTCCACGGGTGGCACCAGCACCTGAGGCGTGCCGTGGGTGTAGAGCGAACTGCCCACATACAGCGCCTGCATGCGGCGCACCGCCACCAGGAGCACGGCACTGGCCGGCAGCGCGATCAACACGCCGACGAAGCCGAATACATGCCCAAAGGCCATGAGCGCAAAGATCACCGCAATGGGGTGCAGGCCGATGCGCTCGCCCAGCAAACGGGGCGTGAGGTAGAAGCTCTCCACCAACTGCCCCGCCAGATACACCAGACCGACCAGCAACACGCCCGTGACCGACTGGAACTGCAGCAGCGCCGCGAGCAGGCCCAGCACCAGCCCCAGGCCGAATCCCAGATAGGGCACGAACACCGCCAAACCCGTGAACACCCCGATGGGCAAAGCCAGCTTCAGCCCCACCAGGGCCAACCCGACGGTGTAGAACACCGCCAGAATGCCCATGACCAGCAACTGCCCCCGCAGGTACTGACCGAGCACCTGATCGGTTTCGTCGAGAAAGCGTTGCGTCGGTTCCTGCCAGCGCGGCGGCACCAGCGACTTGGTGCGAGCCACGAAACGGCCCCAGTCGAGCAGCAGGAAGTAGGCCACGATGGGCATGAGCACCAGGTTGCCGAGCACCGCGAGAACGGCGCTGCCACCGATGCGCAGGGACGAAAGCACGCGTTCCGCCAGTTCACCCTCATGACCCGAGACCAAGCGGCGCAACAGATCGCGCACGGCATTGACGTCGATCTCCGCATCGATGCCCAGGCGATCGGCCCAGGGCTCCATCCAAGCGTTGAGATTTTCCAGCAGGGGGGGAATCTGGTCTCGCAGCAACGGCCACTGGCGCGTGACCACCGGCACGATCATCAGTGCCACCGCGAGCAGCACCAGCATGAGAAGCGAGATCGCCAGGGCGGCACCCAGCCAGCGCGGGATGTGGTGAGCGTGCATGCGCTCCACCACCGGATGCAGTGCATAGGCCATGACAGCCGCTACGACGAACGGCATGAGCACCGGCGCCAGCAGATCGATCAGCCACCAGGCGGCGACAGCCAAGGCCAGCCAGGCCAGCATGCGGGCTTGGTGGGCGGTCAGCGGCATGGGGATAACTGCAGGGACATGGCGGGCCCGTAAAATCAAGGGATTTTATCGGCCTTCCACCACATGACAACGACTCCCCTCTCCTACAAAGACGCCGGCGTGGACATCGACGCGGGCGACGCCCTGGTTGAACGCATCAAGCCGCTGGCGAAGAAAACGATGCGCGAAGGGGTGCTGGCCGGCATTGGCGGCTTTGGCGCGCTGTTCGAGGTGCCCAAGCGCTACCAGGAACCCGTGCTGGTGAGCGGCACCGACGGCGTGGGCACCAAGCTGAAACTGGCCTTCGAGTGGAACATGCACGACACGGTGGGCATCGACCTGGTGGCCATGAGCGTGAACGACGTGCTGGTGCAGGGCGCCGAACCGCTGTTCTTCCTCGACTACTTTGCCTGCGGCAAGCTGGACGTGGACACCGCCGCGGCCGTGGTGGGCGGCATTGCCAAGGGTTGCGAACTGAGTGGCTGCGCCCTGATCGGCGGCGAAACCGCCGAAATGCCCGGCATGTACCCGGCCGGGGAATACGACCTGGCCGGTTTTGCCGTGGGCGCAGTGGAAAAATCCAAGATTCTCACCGGTCGCGACGTTCAGACCGGCGACGTGGTCCTGGGTCTGGCTTCGGCGGGCGTGCACTCCAACGGTTTCAGCCTGGTGCGCAAGTGCATTGAGCGCGCGGGTGCCAGCCTGCCCGCCACGCTGGACGGCCAGCCGTTCAAACAGGCCATCATGGCGCCCACCCGCCTGTACGTGAAGAGCGTGCTGGCCGCACTGGCGCAGCATCCCATCAAGGCGCTGGCCCATATCACGGGCGGCGGCCTGCTGGAAAACATTCCCCGCGTGCTGCCCGAAGGCCTGGCCGCCCACCTCAAAAAGGGCAGCTGGCCGCAGACCGAGCTGTTCGCGTGGCTGCAGAAGACTGCGGCCATCGACGACATCGAGATGAACCGCACCTTCAACAATGGCATCGGCATGGTGGTGGTGGTGGACGCGGCCCACGCCGAGGCCACCGCGGCCACGCTGCGTACGCAGGGTGAAACGGTTCATGCCATCGGCATCATTGCGCCCCGGGGCAATGGGGCTGCCGTGGTGGTGGGCTGACGGTCAGGTCAGCTCAGTTCGCGCCTGAGTTCGCTCACCCGCTGGCCGATGGCATCGGCGTCCAGCGGGTCTTCGGCGTGGGCCAGATAGGCCTCCAGATCGGGCACGGCTTGCTCAGGGTGGCCTTGCTCTGCCCAGGCCAGCCCCCGATCGCGGCGCTCGCTCCAGTCGTCGGGCAGCAAGAGCACGAGCCGATCGAGCACGCTGATCAGTCGCGGCCAATCCTCCTGGCTGCGGTGGATTTCCTTGAGGTTGCGCAGCACACGGGCCAGAATGTCGCGCGGCGGTGCGGACTGCAAATACAAGCCCACAGGCACATCGAAGTCGTCCACCAAGCCGTTGCGGCGCTTGTACGGCTCCAGCCGCTCTGACAGGTCTTCCCGGCTCAGGGACTGGCCGGTGAACGGGTCGATCACCACCTGCCCCTGTGGCAGGTTGACCTTGACCATGAAATGCCCCGGGAAGTTGACGCCCCGTGCCTGCAACGCCAGGCCCTGGGCCAGCTCCAGCCACAGAATGGCCAGCGTGATGGGAATGCCGCGCCGGGTGCGCAACACCACGTTGAGATAGCTGTTTTCCGGGTCGTAGTAGTGGTTGACGTTGCCCCCGAAGCCCAGGTCGTGGAAGAAGAACTGGTTCAGCAGACGCAGGCGCTGCAGCGGGCCGGCGTCGGCCGGCAGGCGTCGGCGCAACCGGGCCAGCAGCTGGTCCATATCGCCGAGCACGGTCTGCACGTCGAGATCCGGGTATTCATCCATCGCCACAGCAATCGTCGCTTCCAGCAAGGGGAAACCTTCGTCATCCCGCACCAGGGTGGCGAAGTACTCCAGCGGCGAAGGGGCCTGAAACGACACAGCCATGCCTTACTTTCTCACAAACTGACGCAGTTGAACACCAGCCAGCATCAGCACGCCGAAGTAGACCACCACGGCGCCGATGACGATCATCGCCAGCGACAGCACCCGACGTCCGGCCTGCACGGCGTGCACCCAGTCCACCTGCGCGCTGGACCACAGAAGAAACACCGCCAGCAGGGCGCTCGCGGCCAGAACCTGCAGGCCAAACCGCCCCCAGCCGGGGGACGGGCGGTAAGCGCCACGCCGCATCAACCCCACCAGCAACCAGCTCGCATTGAGCAGCGCCCCCAGGCCGATGGCCAGCGCCAGCCCCGCATGGGCCAGATGGGGCACCAGCAGCAGGTTCATGCACTGGGTGAACACCAGCACCACGATGGCGATCTTGACCGGGGTGCGAATGTCTTGCCGGGCGTAGAAGCCGGGTGCCAGCACCTTGATGGCAATCAGCCCGAGCAAACCCACGCCGTAGCCCATGAGGGCCAGCGAGGTCTGGCGCACATCGGCGGCCGTGAAGGCGCCGTAGTGGTACAGCACCGCCACCAGCGGCTGGGCAAAGGTGAGCAAGGCCACGGCACAGGGAATGGCCAGCAGCACCACCAGCCGGAGCCCCCAGTCGAGCAGGCCGCTGTAGCGGTCGCCATCATCGGCGGCCCGGGCGGCCGAGAGTTGCGGCAGCAGCACCACGCCCAGCGCCACGCCCAGCAAGGCGGTGGGGAATTCCATCAGGCGGTCGGCATAGGTGAGCCAGCTGACGCTGCCGGTGGCAAGGTGCGAGGCGATCTGGGTATTGATGAGCAACGAGATCTGCGCCACGCTCACGCCCAGCAGCGCAGGCAGCATGAGGGTGAGAATGCGCTGGGTGCCCGGGTGCTGCCAGGCCGAACGCAGCGTCGAGACCGACACCCCGATCCGGGGCAGCAGCCCCAGCCGTCGCAGCGCCGGCAGTTGCACACCGAGCTGCAGCATGCCGCCCAGCAGCACCCCACCCGCCAGGGCGTAGATGGGCTCCCAACCCTGCGAGGCGAACCATGGCGCGCCCCACCAGGCGGCGCCGATCATGGCCACGTTGAGCAGCACCGGCGTGGCGGCAGGCACGGCAAACCGCTTCCAGGTGTTGAGCACGCCGGCTGCCAGAGCGACCATGGACATGAAGCCGATGTAGGGAAACATCCAGCGGGTGAGCACCACCGCCGCGTCGAAGCCCTCGGGGTTCTGCTTCAGGCCCGCCGCCATGGCCCAGACCAGGGCGGGTGCGGCCAGCACCCCCAGGATGCAGGTGAGCGTCAAGGCCCAGGCCAGCACCGTGGCCACCTGGTTGATCAGGACACGGGTGGCAGCCTCGCCGTCCTTTTCGCGGCTCGCGGCCAGCACCGGCACGAACGCCTGGCTGAAGGCGCCTTCGGCGAACAGCCGCCGCAACAGGTTGGGGATGCGGAAGGCCACGTTGAACGCGTCGGTGAGCGCGCTGGCCCCGAAGGTGGCGGCGATGAGCAGCTCACGCACCAGTCCCGTGATGCGGGAAGCGAGCGTGAGCAGGGAGACGATCGAGGCGGATTTGAACAGCGACACGGCATGAGTGTAGCCGTCGACCCGCGGCAGACACCCGTGCGTCAGCAGGGTGCTTGCCCAACCCCTAAAATGGTCCCGACATGAGCATACTGAACGCCGATCTTCACTGCCACTCCACCGTCTCGGACGGCACGCTGGAACCCGAGGCCCTGGCGGCACGCGCCAAGGCCAATGGGGTGGAGTTGTGGTCGCTCACCGATCACGACGAAGTGGCCGGCCAACGGCGTGCCCTTGTGGCGGCCCGGGCCCAGGGCCTGCCTTATCTCACCGGCACGGAAATCTCGGTCACGTTCGCCGATGTGACGGTGCACATCGTGGGCCTGGGCTTCGACCCCGACCACCCCGCCCTGGTTCAGGGCCTGCAACGCACCCGTGGTGGCCGCGAAGAGCGCGCCCGGGAGATGGCCGAGCAACTGGACAAAGCCGGCATCCCCGACGCCTACGAAGGGGCGCTGAAGTACGCGGGCAACCCGGAACTGATCTCCCGCACCCACTTTGCCCGCTTTCTCGTGGACAGTGGCGTGTGCAAGGACACGCACGAGGTGTTCCGCAAATACCTGACCGACGGCAAGCCTGGCTTCGTGCCGCACCGCTGGGCCAGGCTGGGCGATGCGGTGGGCTGGATCCGCGAAGCCGGTGGCGTGGCCGTGATCGCCCACCCCGCCCGCTACGACCACAGCCCCACCCAGGAGTACGCGCTCTTTTCCGAATTCAAGGCCCACGGGGGCCAGGCGGTCGAAGTGGTCACCGGCAGTCACAGCGCCGCCGAATACGTGAAATACGCCGACATGGCGATCGAGTTCGGGCTGGCCGCCTCCCGTGGCAGCGACTTCCACAGCCCCGACGAAAGCCACTGCGACCTGGGCGCCCTGCCCTACCTGGAAGGCCGGCTGACCCCCGTGTGGGACCTGCTGACCGACCGCATCCAGTAAACCATGACCCTTGCCCACACCCGCCCCCTGCTGGGGGTGATGTTCCTCGTGCTGGCCGTGGCCTGCTTCGCGACGCTCGACACCACCGTGAAGGTGCTCAGCGCCACTGTGTCGGTGTTGCTGGTGGTGTGGTTCCGCTACCTGTTCCAGGCCATCGTGATGGCCGGCGTGGTGCTGCCCACCCGAGGCTGGCGCTCGCTCACCACACGGCACCCGGTGCTGCATGCCGTGCGCGGGGCGCTGCTGCTCACGGTCAGCGTGCTGGGCTTTGTCAGCCTCATCTACATGCCGCTGGGTGAATTCACCGCCATCATCATGCTCACGCCACTGGTGGTCACATTGCTGGCGGCGGTGTTCCTGAAGGAGCGCGTCAACGGGCTGCGCTGGCTGCTCGTGTTCGGTGGTTTCGGTGGGGCCCTGCTGGTCATCCAGCCGACCGGTCAGGCCATCGGCTGGGCGGTGGCGATTCCCCTGGTGATGGTGCTGTTCTACGCGGTGTTCCAGATCCTCACCAGCCGCATGGCCCGTACCGAAGACGCCATGACCATGCACTTCTACACCGGCTGGTCCGGCGCGCTGCTCATCAGCCTGGCACTGCCCTGGATCTGGCAGGCGATCCCGGACGGGCAGACGCTCGCCCTGCTCTGCCTGGCCGGCCTCATGGGCACGGTCGGGCACTTCCTGCTGATCCAGGCGTTTGCCCGGGCGCCGGCGGCCACCCTGGC
>JAUVXK010000106.1 GCA_030603635.1 Burkholderiales bacterium
TTCGGTCCGGCGCTGGCGCTGCTGTCGCGCATCATGATGGCGTTTGCCTTCGCCAACCTCGTTCCGCTGGGCTGGGCCTGGTTCGAAGACGACGAGGCGCTGCGTGCCGTGTGGGGCGCGTCGTTCGGCTTCACTTTCGGCAGCGGCTGGCTGTTGTGGTTTGTCACCCGTGCGCACAACCGGGAACTGATGGCGCGCGACGGTTTCCTGCTGGTCAACCTCGTGTGGGTGGTGCTGACCGCCTTTGCGGCGGTGCCGCTGATGTTCACGGTGCCCGACATCACCTGGAGCAAGGCCTACTTCGAGGCCATGAGCGCCCTCACCGCCACCGGGGCCACCGCACTGACCGGGCTGGATCATTTGCCGGTGTCGGTGAACATCTGGCGGTGTTTCCTGCAGCTCATCGGCGGGTTGGGCATCGTGCTGCTGGTGGTGGCCGTGCTGCCCTTGCTGGGCCTGGGCGGTGTGCAGCTCTACAAAGCCGAAACCCCGGGGCCCATGAAGGACGCCAAGTTCACTCCCCGCATTTCTGAGACGGCACGCGGCCTCTGGGGGGTGTACTTCCTGTTTTCTGCGGCCTGTCTGCTGGCCTACCGCTGGGCTGGCATGAGCTGGGCCGACGCCTTCATGCACATGTGCACCACCATGGGCCTGGGCGGTTTTTCCTCGCACGATGCCAGTTTCGGGTACTGGAACTCCCCCCAGATCGAGACCGTGGCCATCGTGTTCATGACGCTGGCCGGCATCAGTTTCCTGCGTTATTTCGTGGTGTTGCGTTCCCTGTCGTTGCGGCCCATCACGGGCGATCGGGAAATCCGCTCCTACTTCTTCGTGCTCGCCGGCTCCATCGTGCTGGTGACCGCCATGCTCACCTGGCACCACGTGGAGCAGGACTGGCTGGTGGCTCTGCGCCGCAGCGCCTTCCACGTGCTTTCGCTGGCCACGACCACCGGATACGCCGCAGAGGATTACGCCCTGTGGCCGGTGTTCGTGCCGGTGTACCTGATGTTTCTGGGCTGCTTCGTGTCGTGTGCGGGCTCGACCGGTGGGGGCATCAAGATGGTTCGCATGGTGTTGCTCATCAAGCAGGCGCGGCGCGAGCTGGTGCGCATCATCCACCCGCGCGTGGTGAACCCGGTGACCATGGGAGGGCAGACGATTGCCCCGTCCACTTTGACCACCGTGCTGGGCTTCATGCTGATCTACGGCGCGGCCACCATGGGGCTGACCTTCCTGATGCTGCTGACGGGGCTGGACATCGTGACGGCGTTCTCCTCGGTGGTGGCCACGGTCAACAACATCGGGCCGGGCCTGGGCGAAGTGGGCCCTGCGAGCAATTACGGCGGTCTCAACATGTTCCAGCTCACCGTGCTGAGCTTTGCCATGCTGCTGGGGCGACTGGAACTGCTCACGGTGCTCGTGCTGTTCACGGGCCATTTCTGGCGGCGTTGAAGCCATGGCCGGCAGCCCGCCCACCCGTCCCGAGTGGCATGCGCAGGAACTGTTGCTGCTGCGCGAGGTGATGCGGCTGGTAGGGCGCAGCCTCAGCCCCGACGTGGTGTTGCGCGAGATGCTGCACCTGATGAGCGAGTTGCTGGGCCTGAACCGTGGGCGGGTGGTGCTGCGCGATGCGGACGGCAGCGGGCACGCCCGCATTGGCCACGCCTATGGCCTGACCCGGGCCGAGGTGAAGCGAGGGCATTACCGCGCCGGTGAAGGCGTGACCGGGCGGGTGCTGGCCACCGGCCAGCCCCTGATCGTGCAGGATGTGGACGCTGAGCCGGCTTTCCTGTTTCGCGCCGTGCGGCGTCAGGACTTGCCGGACGAGACCGTGGCCTTCATCGCGTTGCCGATTGACGTGAGCGGCAGCACGGTGGGGGTGCTGGCGTGCCATCGCATTCGCAGCCGCCAGCGCCGGCTCACCGACGATCTGGCCGTGCTGCACATTCTGGCGACGCTGGCGGGGCAATTGCTGCAGTTGCAGGCCCTGGTGGCGGAGCAGACGGGGCGCCTGCAGGCGCAAAACGAGCGCCTGAGCAAGGCGCTGGAGTCGCGCGCGGCCCGCTACGGCATTGTGGGGCAGTCGCCCGCGCTGCTGCAGGCGCTGGACGAGCTGGAGCGCGTGTCGGAATCGTCCGCCACGGTGCTGTTGCTGGGCGAGTCGGGCACGGGCAAGGAGTTGTTCGCGCGGGCCGTTCACCTGGCCAGCGGGCGCCGCAACGGGCCGTTCATCAAGGTCAACGTGGCGGCCATTCCCGAAAGCCTGTTTGAAAGCGAGCTGTTCGGGCACGACAAAGGCGCCTTCACTGGGGCCTCGCAGGCGCGGCCCGGATGGTTCGAACAGGCACACGGCGGCACCATCTTTCTGGACGAGATCGGGGAGTTGCCCCTGGCCATGCAGGCCAAGTTGCTGCGCACCCTGCAGGAGGGCACCCTGGTGCGCCTGGGCGGGCAGAAAGAGGTGCGGGTGGACGTGCGGCTGGTGGCGGCGACCCACCGGGATCTGGCCGAGGAGGTGGCGGCAGGCCGCTTCCGGCAGGATTTGTACTACCGGCTCAACGTGATTCCGATTCGCCTGCCCAGCCTGCGTGAGCGGCGCGAAGACATCCGCCTGCTGGCGCTGCACTTCCTCAGCCGGGCCAACCAGGCGCACCAGCGCAACGTGTACCTGTCCGTCGACGCGCTGGAGCAGTTGGCCCGACTGGACTGGCCCGGCAACATCCGCGAGCTGGGCAACGCCATCGAGCGGCTGGTGTTGCTGGCCGACCAGACCCAGGTCGACGCCAAGGCCTTGCCGCGCTTCCTCCCAGAGGTGCTCGGGCGGCGGCGTGCCGCTCCTGGCTTGGCGGGCAAGGCGCCGCCTTCTTCTGCCCCACCGCTGGTGCGGGATTACCGCAGCGCGACTTCCCACGAGGTGGCCGAACTCAAGGAGGCGCTGGAGCGGCATGGTGGCAACCAGTCGCGCGCCGCACAAAGCCTGGGGCTGACCTTGCGCCAGTTGGGCTATCGCTTGCGCAAGGCGGGTCTGCTTTGATGCTTCAATGTGTTGACATTGTGTAAACACATTGTTGAATATCGACGGGGCTGAATTTTCTTGGGTTTTCTTGGGTTGGGGAATTAACCTTTGAAATCAATGGCTTGAGATGATTTCTGGGGTGCTGATAGGCTTGGCACGTGGATTGCAATGAGGGAGGGGAGGGCGTCGTTTCGTCGCCTGCCATCAACCCACCTACAGGAAGCTGCCATGTCTGCCACCGATACCGTCGAAGCCCCCGTCACCACCGTCAAGACCTACCTGCGCCCGATCGATGCCAAGGGCCTGGCCGAGTTCGCAGCGGGTGGCAAGGCCAACCCCGCTCGCCGGGGCACCAACAAGGTCCACACCGTCATGGAGGGGCAGTACCGCTCCCTGTCTTCGGTGGGCGACAAGCACACTGTGGTGGTGGACGAACCCCTGCATCTGTTTGGCGAAGACACCGCCCCCGCCCCTGGCGAGATTGTGCTCTCGGGCCTGGGCGGGTGTATTGCCGTGGGCGTGACGGCCGTGGCCACCTGGAAGGGCGTGAAGCTCAGCAAGCTGGAGGTGTTCCTGGAGGGCGACATTGGCAACCCCGCTGCCTGGGGTGCTGGGGGAGCGCTGGACATGACGCCGCCGCAGATGGGTTTTCAGGAAGTGCGTGTGAAGGTGCTGGTGGAAGGCGATGCGCCGCGCGAGGTGCTGGAAGACATTGTGCAGCACGCGAATTACTACTCGCCCGTGGCCAACACCATACGCAACCCCGTGCCGTTCAAGATCAGCATGGCCTGAATGACTGAACCCCAGGAGCCCCGCATGAACCCCGCCGACCTGCCTCCAGAACTCGCCACCCCCCGCGTTTCCTTGCTGGAGGCCGTGCGCGCCATCGCCCAGGGGCCTTTGGCCGCTCAGGCCTACGACATTGACCGCGGGGCCTACCCGGCCGAAGTGCTGAAGCAATTGGCCGCGGCAGGTGCCATGAGTGCGCACCTCACCCAAGACGATGGCACGCCGGGCGACTACCGGCTCGCCATTCAGGCCATGGCCGAAGCAGCGAAGGTGTGCGGGGCCACCGGTTTCATGATGTGGTGCCAATGTGTGGCGGGGTTGTACCTGCAGGCATCGGGCAACCCGGCCTTGATGGGGGAGCGTTTGACGAAACACCTCAGGGGTGAAACGCTGGGCGGTACCGGCCTGTCCAACCCCATGAAGAGCTTTGCCCAGATCGAGGCGCTGCTGCTCAAGGCCACGCCGGTGGAGGGGGGCTACCTGGTCAACGGCACCTTGCCGTGGGTGAGCAACCTGGGGACCAACCACTACTTCGGCGCCATCGCGGCGGTGCAGGTGGACGGGGCTTGCACGGGCCGCGAACTCATGTTCATGCTGCGCTGCGATGCGCCCGGCGTCACGCTCAAGGCCTGCCCGGCGTTTTCCGGCATGGAAGGCACAGGGACCTACAGCGTCCAATGCAAAGACCTGTTCGTGGGCGCCGACGACATCGTGGCCGACCCGGCCAAGCCGCTGATCGCACGCATCCGTGGTGGCTTCGTGCTGCTGCAGTGTGGCATTGCGGCAGGGGTGATTCAAGGCGCCATCGACAGCATGTGGGCGGTGGAGGGGCAACTGGGGCATGTGAACCAGTTTCTGGAAGACCGTCCGGCCGACCTGCAGGCCGAATTCGACGGCTTGTTGGCTCGCGTGATGAAGCTGGCCGAAACGCCCTTCGACACCTCCACCGACTACTTCATCGACGTGCTGGATGCCCGTGCCCACGGGGCAGAACTGGCCCTGCGGGCCGCCAATTCGGCGCTCATGCACCAGGGCGCTCGGGGCTACCTGATGCAGTCCGAGGTGCAGCGGCGGGTGCGTGAGGCGCAGTTCGTGGCCATCGTCACGCCGGCCATCAAGCACCTGCGCAAGGAAATCCACCGCCTCTCGGCCGAGGAGATGCCTGCATGAGCGCCATCCCCTACCGCCAGTACATCTGCCACGCTTGCGGCTACCTCTACGACGAGGCGCTGGGCGACCCGGAAAGCGGCTTGATGGCAGGCACCCGCTACGAGGACATCCCCAACGATTGGGCCTGCCCGCTGTGTGGCGTGACCAGGGCCGACTTCTCGCTCTACGAAGCCCCCAGCCTGGACGCCTTGCGCGCTCAAGCGGCAGGCGATGCGCCTGTGAAGGCCCGGCACGGTGCCGCCGGGGTGGTGATCGTGGGCGGGGGGCGTGCGGGCTGGCAGATGGTTGAAGCGCTGCGCGCGCGGGATGCCCATGTGCCCATCACGCTGGTGAGCGCGTGTGGGGCCGATGTGTACGACAAGCCCTTGCTCTCGGTGGCGGTGGCGCGCGGGCTGGACCCGGCACGGATGGTGCGTGAAACGGGCACCGATGCGGCCCGGCGTTTGAGCGTGCGGCTGCTGGCCCACACGCGGGCGGTGCGCATCTGCCCCGACACGCGCACCCTGCGCACCACGCGCGGTCCGGTGCGTTACGACCGGCTGGTGCTCGCGCACGGTGCCCAGGCCGCGCTGCCACCCACCCTCCCTGCCCGGCACGTGTGGCGTGTGAACCACCTGGGGGCCTACCAGAAGCTGCGTGCAGCGCTGGGTGATGCCCCGAAAGACGTGGTCATCGTCGGTGCCGGGCTGGTGGGGAGCGAACTGGCCAACGACCTGGCCCTGGGCGGGCACCGCATCACCCTGCTCGACACCCAGACTTCGCCGCTGGCACGCTGGCCGTCGGACCAGGCGGGTCAGCCCCTGCTGGACGCCTGGAAGGCCTTGCCCATCACCTTTCTGGGTGGGGTGCAGGTGGCGAGCGTGGAAAAGCTGGGCCTGCGCTACCGGATCATCACCACCAGCGGGCAGGTGCTCGAAGCCGACCAGGTGGTCGCGGCCACCGGCCTGGTCACCCCCTCACGGTTGGCCTCCAGTGCGGCGCTGGCCTGGGAGCAGGGTATTGCCGTGGAGGCCGAGACCCTGCGCACCAGCGACGCACGCATCCATGCGCTGGGCGACTGCATCACCGTGAACGGGCAGGCCAGCCGCTTCATCGAACCCATCGCGCGGCAGGCCCGGACTATCGCGGCGGACATTGGCGGCGCAGCGCCTGTGCCTTATGTGCCCAAGGTGGCACCGGTGCGGGTGAAAACCTCGTCGCTTCCGATGACCCTGCAGGGAATAGCCTTCACGGGCTGATCACTTTTCGCTGGAGTAAGAAGCAAATTTCTCCACCTTCTTGGTGGCGCCAGAAACGATCAGCAGATCACCTGCCAGGATTCGGGTGTCTGGCTTGGCGTGCTGGAAATCTTCGTGAAGACGCTTGACACCGACCACGGTCACACCAAAGCGTTCTCGTATCTGGCTTTCTGCCAGTGCCTTGTTGCTGACCCCCGGTGGTGCCTTGATCTTGGCAATCGCAAAGCCATCATCGAACTCGATGTAGTCCATCATCCGGCCCGTGATCAGGTGCGCCACCCGTTCGCCCATGTCGGCCTCGGGGTAGACCACATGGTGAGCACCGATGCGCTGGGCAATCTGCCCATGCTCCGGTGTCATGGCCTTGACCCAAATATCAGGGATGCCCAACTCAGACAAAGCCATCACCGTCATCAGGCTGCACGCCAGGTCAGTGCCTATGCCCACAATCGCATGGGCAAAGTCGGCCCCCCCAGTTGACGCAACACCTGCACATTGGTGGCGTCGGCTTGCACCGCATGGGTCAAACGGTCTGACCAGGCCTGGACCGGTGCCTCTTCACGGTCGATGCCCATCACGTCATGACCCAGACGCATCAGCGAATGGGCCACCGCGCCCCCGAATCGGCCCAGGCCGATCACCAGTACGCTGTCGCCCTGGGCAAACGCATATTGTTCAGAAAACAACTTAGCCAACAATGGGATGCTCCTCAGGATAACGGTAAGCCGCTCGGACATGACCCATGGCCAATGAGGCCGCAAGGGTGATGGTGCCCACTCGACCGACATACATCAGGATGGTCAGCATGATCTGACCAGTTGGTGGCAAGTCGGTGGTGATGCCGGTGGACAGGCCGACCGTGCCGAACGCAGAAATGACCTCGAAGATCACCTGATCGGTCGGTAAGTCCGTGCTGCGAAGGATGACAAGGGTGCCGAGCACCACCATCCCGGCACCGAGCACCAGCACCAGAATCAGAAAGGTGCCGACCTTCACGCCGCCTGCCGTTCCTGCACTGCCGCCACCGATGAACATCAGGAAATAGTGCAAGGCCCAACTTTCGTGGCTGAGTGCACCAATGTCCAGACTGTTGAAGCCAGCGGTCCTGGCCGATACCGAGGCAAAAAACGACGACAGCACTTTATCGATCGTCCTCATGGGGCCCAGGGTTTGCGGGTTGGGTCACTCGAAAAAACAGCAAGACCAGCGCTCCCCCCATGAGAAGCACCAAGGTGCCGTAGAGGGTGAGTTTGGTGTGCAAGGACCAATGTCTGGGATCGCGAAACCGCGAACGGATGTCATGGAACACGGGAAAGCCGATGCCCCCCACCACAATGGCCATGGCAATGGGCATCAGGATCCAGGCATCGGTGGCGAACCGCATCAGGCTGTCCTCGTTGAGCGAGAATCCTGCGTTGTTGAAGGCTGAAACCGAGTGGAAGACGCCATGCCACAGTGCGTCAGGCCAGGGCATGTGGTAGCCCCAGTAAAACCGGGAAAACAACACCGTTGCCAGGATCAACTCGGCGATCAAGGTGACGATCAGCACCATCCGGGCCACGCCGGATACATCGCCCAGTCCGATGGAATGGGTTTCAACCTGGGCGATCAAGCGGGTCTTGAGGCGCAGCGAGCGGTTGACCATCAGGCCCAGCAGAGTGGCCGCCGTCATCATGCCAAACCCGCCGATCTGGAACAGCAGCATGACGACCGCCTGGCCAAAAAACGACCAGTGCGTGCCTGTGTCTACCACCACCAAACCCGTGACGCACACCGCTGACACGGCAGTAAAGAAGGTCGTGAGCAGTGTGGTGGGGACGATGCCGGCACTGGCCATGGGGGTCATGAGCAAACCAGTGCCAACCAAGATGGCAAGCAAAAAAGCCAGTGCGACGGTACGTGTGGGGTGCAGCAGCTTGGTCATGGCTGTATGGCCCCCATCAGCAGACGAGCGATCAAATGCGCTTCCAACGCTTCAATTCGCAAATTGTTGCACCGCACCATCAATGACTTCACCCGTTTGATGTTGCTTTTGGCTCCATTTCGGTCTGCCCCAGCCTATGGCCAAGGCCAGTGGTTGCCCGACCTCTACGCCCACGAAGAAGGCCCTCAGTGCCATTGATTCCCGAATCGTAGTAACCTCGGGGGGAGGATATAAGGCTGCCCCTTATGGACCCCCCCCACACGACCCACCCCGCCATCATCAAACGCCTGCGCCGAGCAGGTGGGCACCTCGCCAGCGTGATCCAGATGCTGGAGCAAGGCAAGCCCTGCCTGGACGTGGCCCAGCAACTGCAAGCGGTGGAAAAGGCCATCATCCAGGCCAAGAAGACGCTGGTTCAGGATCACCTGGACCATTGCCTCAGCCACATGGTGGACGCCAACGGCCACCCCCAGCCTGATTCACTGGACGAGTTCCGCCAGATCGCCAAGTACCTATGAACATCCTCGCTCGACCGTGGCAACATGACCACGACTTTCACCGGCAAAACGATGCGGCCGAGAGGGGCACCCGTGCCGTCCTCTGGATCACGCTGGTGGCGATGGTGCTCGAAATCACGGCAGGGTGGTGGCTGGGTTCCATGGCCTTGCTGGCCGATGGCTGGCACATGAGTTCGCATGCCGC
>JAUVXK010000141.1 GCA_030603635.1 Burkholderiales bacterium
CAGCATCCAGGTCGCCAAGGCCGACTCGGAGTTCTCGACCCGGGTGGCCGAACAGGCAGAAGCGGCCAGGGCCAACCAGGTGGGTGTCAATCTGGACGAGGAGGCCGCCCGACTGTTGCAGTTTCAGCAGGCCTACCAGGCCTCTGCCAAGTACCTGCAGAGCATCCAGTCGATTTTCGACACCTTGCTGTCCACCTTCCGTTGATAAGGAACAGCCATGAGCATCTACCGAGTCAGCACCGCCACCAGCTATGACGCCACCATCAGCCGCATCAACCAGCGCACCGCCGAGCTGACGGCCATGCAGGAGAAACTCGCCGCAGGCAAGCGAGTGCTGAGGGCCAGTGACGATCCGGTCGCCGCCACGCTGGCCGAACGTGAAAGCAACCGGCTCATGCGTACCGAGGCCGACTTGCGCGCTCTGGAGCGTTCTCGCTCCGGCCTGGTCCAGGCCGAAAGCACCATCGGTCAGATGGGAGAGGTGCTGGCGCGCTTCAAGGAGTTGCTGGTGCAGGGGGGCAATGCCAGCCTTTCCACCAGCGACCGCCAGAGCATCGCCCAGGAAATGCGGGGCCTTCGCGAACAGCTGCTCAACCTGGCCAACACCCAGGATGCGGAGGGCAATGCCTTGCTGGGCGGATTGGGCGTGACCAATGTGCTGGGCAAACCCTTCGCCGATGTGTACGGCCCCAACACCGGGGTGGTTTTCCAGGCCATCAGTGGCCAGGCCGCTCCCACCGAAACCGGATTGCCGAACCGGGTGGACGGCCGTTTTGCCCTGATGCGGGTACCCACGGGCGACGGGTCTTTCGAAGTCGAGCACGTCAGTGGCAGCGTGCTGGTCAAGGGCGTCACCATTCGAGACATGGATGCCCTCATCGCCACGGGCTTCTACGACGATCCGCCAGCCAATGTGGACTTCAGCGTGCAGGTCAACTGGGATGGCGCAGAAGCGACGCTCGATGTGTTCCGATCCGACGCCACCGTTCCGATCCGCTCCTTTCCTTTGGGAGCCGCCCTGCCGGGGCAGACCCTGAACCTGCGCCAGGCATTGGGGGCGTCATCCATCGCCGTTGGAGACGACGTTCCGTTGCCCATCATTGACTACGGATTCGACATCGAACTCGATGGCAGCGTCACCTTTCCTGCTGCAGTCACCACCGATCCGATCGCCCGGATCGACCTCAAGCCCAGCCAGCCGGGCGACCTGTTCGCCACGCTGCAGCGCGCCATTGACGCCCTCGAAGCGGGTGGCAGCAGCACCCGGCTCACCCAGGAGCTCGGTCGTGTCCATCAGGAAATGCAGACTGGCCAGGACCGTCTGCTGCTGGTGCGTGGCCGTCTCGGGGAGCTGCTGCGCCGGGCTGACAGCATTGAAGGCTTGCTGCAGGACCGCTCCGTGGCGGGGCAGAAAGAGCTCTCCAATCTCACCGATCTGGATCTGGTCAAAGGCATTTCCGATTTCCAGACCCAGCAGCTCGGCCTGCAGGCCGCCCTTCAGTCCTATGCACAGGTTCAAAGGCTCTCGCTGTTCCAGTACATTGCATGATGTATGGCGTTGAACCTGCTTGAACATGTAGCCTTTGCCTATCAGCCGATCTGGGGACCGAAGCGGCAGCTGATCGGCGTGCGCCTGCGCGTGCGAGCCGTGCACCCCGAGTCGGTGAGTGCTGCCCAGTTGCTCCACCTGTTGTCCGAAGAGCTCTCGGCCGATTCGCCGTTTCTGCTGGTGTCCTTTGCCGAAGCCGGTTTTCTGCGGGAAGCGCTGTCGGTCAATCCGCACGAACACATCTGGCTCGAACTGCCCGACTTTGGCGACAACATCCCCCCGGGCCTGCTTGAGACCGTGGCGTATGCCCATCGCATGGGGCACCGTCTGGTCCAGGACGCCCCCCTGGCCCGAGCCAAGCCCCTGCCGTCCATGGGAAAGGGCATGCATCGCTACCTGCTCCATCTGTGGCCCGAGCAGGCAAGTCAGGCCCTGCACGCCGCCCGCCAGATCCGGGAGGGCGTGGCCGCCCGCAGCCCGCTGCTGCGTGAGCAGCTCTACCGCGATATCGGCCAGCGCGAACTGGCCGTGCATTGCCTGGACGACCGCAGCGCCTGGGGGTTGTGTGGGTGGCCGGTGGATGACGTGCTCAGCCAGCACCAGCGCTACGGCGTGCCGGTGGACAAGCTCACCCTCGTGCGCGTTCAGCAGGCCCTGATGAGGGAGGCCTCGATGGAGGCGGTCGAAGACCTCATCCACCAGGACGCCGTGCTCACCTTCCGTACCCTGAGGCTGGTCAACTCCCCGGTGTTCGGGGCGTCCCGCGAAGTCACCACCGTTCGCCAGGCCCTCATGCTCCTGGGCCAGCGCCGCCTGCGCGACTGGCTGCTTGAACTCATGCCCGGTGCCTCCGGCGATCGCGAACTGCTCCCCGTGCGTCTGGGATTGGTGCTTCGCGCCCGTCTCATGGAGCACCTCATGGAGGCCGGCCTGCAGCGCGACCTGCGCACCGAAATCTACGTCACAGGGCTGTTCTCGGCGCTGGACCGACTCATGAACGAACCTCTGGCGTCGGCACTGCGGCGCATCCCCGTCTCCGAAGCCATGGGCGACGCCCTGCTGCGCGAGGCCGGCCCGTACCACACCTACCTCGACATCGCCCGACGCATGGAGCACTTCGACGAACTGCAGCGCCTCCCCGGCCTGTGCGACGCGGCCGCTTTCCCGATCGACCACGTCAACCGCAGCCTCATCCGCACCATCGCCGGCTGGCGCAACACGCTGTAAAAACCCTGTGCCGGCGTCGGGTCGGGCATTGGCGTAGCATGCCCGGACACTCCCACCCTTGTGGATCCGATCCATGTCCCGCCGCATGCTCCAAGGGCTGCTCGTGGTGTGCCTGGTCACCCTGCTGAGCGGCTGCAGCCTGGTCTCCCTGGCCTACAACCGCCTGCCCACCTGGGTGTACTGGCGGCTTGACGCTCTGTTGGACTTCTCCGATACGCAGGCCGCGATCGTGCGGCCCGCCCTGCGCGAATGGCATGAGTGGCATCGGCGCGAGCACTTGCCTCGCTACGCCCATGCCCTGCGTCAATGGCAGCAACTGGCCCTGAACGACCTGTCTGCCGAGCAGACCTGTCACGCGTTCGGGCAGGTGCGGGCCTGGGTCGATGAGGCTGCCGATCGTTTTCTTCCTGTCATGGCGGCCCTGGCCCCTACGCTGTCCGATGCACAGCTCGACCACTGGAGTCGCCAGCAACGTCGGCAGGACGCCGAATTCGCCGAAGCCTTTGGCGATCCCCCCGGTGAGGTGTCGCCGCGGCGGCTGCAGCGCACCGTCGAACGCGCGGAGATGTTCTACGGCCGGCTCGACGATGCGCAGCGCGCCTGGCTCAGGGATCGTCTGGCCCGCAGCGCATTCGATGCCGAGCGCACCCTGGAAGAACGCCAGCGCCGCCATGCCGATGCCGTCGAGGCGGTGCAGCGCATTCGTGCTGGAGAAGATGCGGAGCTCAAGGTCCGCGCCGTCTGGGTACGCATGCTGCAATCCCCGCGCGAGGGCTACCGCCGCTACAGCGAACGCCTGGTGCAGGACGGCTGTGCGCAGTTCGCCGAGTTGCACAACCGCACCACCCCCGAGCAGCGCCAGCGCGCTGTCCAGCGATTGCAGGCATTCGAGCGCGATTTCCTGGCCCTGTCCAACGGGCGCTGAGTTCGACTTTCCGGTCGCCCAAGAAAAAACCGCCGGGCGGTGAGCCCGGCGGTCGCTACTGAAGGGATGGACTTCAGCGAACGGGCATCACATGCCCATGCCGCCCATGTCGCCCATGCCACCCATGCCGCCCGGCATGGCAGGTGCGTCTTCCTTCGGTGCTTCAGCGACCATGCACTCGGTGGTCAGCATCAGCGACGCCACGGAGGCGGCGTTCTGCAGCGCGGTGCGGGTCACTTTCGTCGGGTCCAGAATACCCATTTCGATCATGTCGCCGTAGGTGTCGTTGGCGGCGTTGAAGCCGTAGTTGCCCTTGCCGTTGAGCACGGCATTGACCACCACGCTGGGCTCGCCACCGGCGTTGGCCACGATTTCGCGCAGGGGCGCTTCGATGGCCTTCAGCACCAGGCTGATGCCGGCCTGCTGGTCGGCGTTGTCACCCTTGATCTCGCCAGCGGCTTGCTTGGCGCGCAGCAGGGCCACACCGCCACCGGCCACAATGCCTTCTTCCACGGCAGCGCGGGTGGCGTGCAGGGCGTCTTCCACGCGGGCCTTCTTCTCTTTCATTTCCACTTCGGTGGCGGCACCGACCTTGATCACGGCCACGCCACCAGCCAGCTTGGCCACGCGCTCCTGCAGCTTCTCGCGGTCGTAGTCGCTGGTGGCTTCTTCGATCTGCACGCGGATCTGCTTCACGCGGGCTTCGATGTCAGCGGCAGCACCGGCGCCGTCGATGATGGTGGTGTTTTCCTTGCCCACTTCGATGCGCTTGGCCTGACCCAGGTCGGCCAGGGTCACCTTCTCGAGCGTCAGACCCACTTCTTCGGCGATGACCTTGCCGCCCGTCAGGATGGCGATGTCTTCCAGCATGGCCTTGCGGCGGTCGCCGAAGCCAGGGGCCTTCACAGCCACCACCTTCAGGATGCCGCGGATGGTGTTGACCACCAGGGTGGCCAGGGCTTCGCCTTCCACGTCTTCGGCAATGATCAGCAGCGGACGACCGGCCTTGGCGACTTGCTCCAGCGTGGGCAGCAGGTCACGGATGTTGCTGATCTTCTTGTCGAACAGCAGCACGAAGGGGTTGTCCAGCAGGGCGGCCTGCTTCTCGGGGTTGTTGATGAAGTAGGGCGACAGGTAGCCGCGGTCGAACTGCATGCCCTCGACCACGTCGAGTTCGTTCTGCAGGCTCTTGCCGTCTTCCACGGTGATCACGCCTTCCTTGCCGACTTTGTCCATCGCGTTGGCGATGATCTCGCCGATGGAGGCATCGGAGTTGGCGGAGATGGAGCCAACCTGGGCAATTTCCTTGCTGGTGGTGGTGGGCTTGGAGGCCTTCTTCAGCTCGGCGATCAGGGCTTCCACGGCACGGTCGATGCCGCGCTTCAGGTCCATCGGGTTCATGCCGGCGGCCACGTACTTCATGCCTTCGCGCACGATGGCCTGGGCCAGCACGGTGGCGGTGGTGGTGCCGTCACCGGCGTTGTCGCTGGTCTTGGAAGCGACTTCCTTGACCATTTGGGCGCCCATGTTCTGGAGCTTGTCCTTGAGCTCGATTTCCTTGGCCACGGACACACCGTCCTTGGTCACGGTGGGGGCGCCGAAGGAGCGCTCGAGCACCACGTTGCGGCCCTTGGGGCCCAGGGTCACCTTGACCGCGTTGGCCAGGACGTTCACACCCTCGACCATGCGTGCGCGGGCTTCGCCGCCGAAAACTACGTCTTTTGCTGCCATTTCAAATCTCCAAATTCGGTTTCAAGGGGTGGGTGCGCGACACACTTTTGTCTTCGGCCGGGCCGGTGGCCCTTAACTTGGCTGCGCCAAGTTGGCCTGCGATAAAAGTGATCGCTGCGCGATCACTTCTCAACGACTGCGAACAGGTCGTCTTCTTTCATGACCAGCAGTTCGTCGCCGTCGACCTTGACGGTCTGGCCGCTGTACTTGCCAAACAGCACGCGATCGCCCACCTTGACGCTCAGGGCCTTGGTTTCGCCCTTGTCGTTGGTCTTGCCCGGGCCGACAGCCTGCACCTCACCCTGGTCGGGTTTTTCGGCGGCGTTGTCGGGGATCACGATGCCCGAAGCGGTCTTGGTTTCGTTTTCCAGGCGCTTGACGATCACGCGATCGGCGAGAGGACGAAGTTTCATTGCATCTCCTGAATGAGAATGGTTGGTGACATCAGACTGAGGCGTCAGGACGGGGCCTGACGCAGATCCGCGTGGAATCGGGCTGTTAGCACTCAATCCCAACGAGTGCTAAT
>JAUVXK010000080.1 GCA_030603635.1 Burkholderiales bacterium
CGCAGGTGTTTGCGGCCATTCGCGAACGCTGTGGTCGACTCGACCTGCTGTTCAACAACGCCGGCATTTTCACCCCGTCGCGCACGCCCGACGCCATGCCCTTCGAGGACTGGCGCCGCTCGGTGGACGTCAACCTCAACGGCGCGTTCTACTGCCTGTCGCACGCCTTCCGGCTGATGCGCGAACAGTCGCCCCAGGGCGGCCGCATCATCAACAACGGTTCGATTTCGGCCCACACGCCGCGGCCAGGCAGCATCGGCTACACCGCCACCAAGCACGCGATCACCGGCTTGACCAAGGCCGCGGCGCTCGACGGCCGGGCCTTCGACATCGCGGTGGGGCAGATCGACATTGGCAACGTGGCCAGCGACATGACCGAGAAAATGGCGGCAGGCATCCTGCAGGCCGACGGCAGCGTGCGCCCCGAGGCCCGCATGGACATGGACGCCGTGGTGCAAACCTTCATGGCCATGGCCCGCCTGCCGCTGACGGCCAACGTGCTGTTCACCACCGTCATGGCCACGAAGATGCCCTTCGTGGGCCGGGGCTGATGAGATCTGTCAGGCGGTTTCCTGCAGCGTGTCGCCCAGCGCGCTGACCAGCCGGTCGATCTCGGCCTCGGTGCTGATGAAGGGCGGCGCGAGCTGGATGGTGTCGCCGCCATAGCGCACGTAAAAGCCCTTGCGGTACATGGCCATGGCGACCTCGTAGGGCCGCCGGGCCGGCTCGCCCGGCACAGGCAGGAGGGTGAAGCCCGCCGCCAGGCCAAAGTTGCGGATGTCGCCCACGTGTTTCGCGCCCTGCAGGCCATGCACCGCCCGCTCGAAAGTCGGGGCCAGCTCACGCACCCTCTCGATCGAATGCTCGCGCGTCATCAGATCCAGTGTGGCGATACCGGCCGCGCAGGCCACGGGGTGCGCCGAATAGGTGTAGCCGTGCGGGAACTCCAGCATGTAATCCGGCCCGCCGGCGGCCATGAAGGTGTCGTAGATCTCGCGCGTCGCCACCACGCCGCCCAGCGGCTGCACGCCGTTGGTCACCTGCTTGGCGAAGTTGAGGATGTCGGGCGTCACGCCAAAGGCCTCGGCCCCGGTCCAGGCCCCGCTGCGGCCAAAGCCGGAAATGACCTCGTCAAAAATGAGGAGGATATGGTTCTGCGTGCAGATATCGCGCAGTCGCTGCAGGTAACTCATGGGCGGAATCACCACACCCGCCGAACCCGAGAAGGGCTCGACGATCACCGCCGCGATGTTGGACGCGTCGTGCAGGTTGATGAGGTTCAGCAGGTCGTCAGCCAGTGCCGCGCCCGGGTAAGAACCCGTGGGCTCGGCGGGCGGCATGCCCCGGAAAAACGAGCCGTTGGGCGGCTGCGTGTGCGGCAGGTGGTCGGCCTCCACGCCCTGCCCGTACAGCTTGCGGTTGGCGACGATGCCGCCCACCGAAATGCCCCCGAAGTTCACGCCGTGGTAGCCCTTGATGCGACCGATCAGCCGCGTCTTGCCGGCCTGCCCTTTTGCCCGCCAGTAGGCCCGCGCCATCTTGAGCGAGGTGTCCGCCGACTCGGACCCCGAGCCGGTGAAGAACACATGGGTCAGGCCCTTGGGCATGCGCTCGACGATGCGGTTGGCGAGTTCGAACGACAGCGGATGCCCGAACTGGAATGCCGGCGAATAGTCCAGCGTGGCCACCTGGCGCGCCACCGCCCGGCCGATCTCGTCCCTACAGTGGCCCAACCCGGTACACCACAGGCCCGACAGGCCGTCGAACAGCTGGCGACCGTCCGAGGTGGTGAAATAAGCCCCCCTGGCGGCCGTGATCAGACGCGGATCGGCCTTGTACTGCCGGTTGCCGGTATAGGGCATCCAGTGTGCGTCCAGCCAGGCGGCATCGGTGCGGGGCGGCACCTCCGCAGAGGTCTGGAAAGTGTCGGCGAGGTGCTGGCTGTCGGTCAGGTCCATGGTGGTGCGGCGGCGATGAGAAAACTTCATGGTAGCCACCACCGCCCCCCGCCACAAGTCCATTCACGACGACCTGGCCAGCACCACCACCCCACCGCTTCAGTCGCCTTGCCCTGCTGCGGCGCGCAGATCCCTCACCATGGTCAGCCCCGCCAGACGGCCGCTGGCCAGACAGGCGGTCAAGAGGTAACCGCCGGTCGGCGCTTCCCAGTCCAGCATCTCGCCGGCGCAGTACACCCCCGGCAAGGCCCGCAGCATCAGGCCATCGGTCAGGCCCTCCAGGGCCACGCCACCCGCGGTGCTGATGGCCTCGTCCATGGGGCGGGGCGCCCACAATTGCAATGGGAGCGCCTGCACCCTGCGGGCCAACTGCATCGGGTCAGCCCCCACAGCCGCGCCACCCGGTTGTGGTCCCTCGGCCCGTATCACCTCCTGCACCAGGGCGACCGCTGCTTCGGCCAGCCCGACGCGCCCCTTCAGCACCTGGGTCAAGGTCTTCCCCCCACGCGGTCGAGCCAGCACCTCAGTCAGGCGCTCCGGCGACCAATCGGGCTTGAGATTGAGCGCTATGCGCACCCGCCCCTGGGCCTCGATCGTGTCGCGCAAGCCGGCCGAAGCGGCGTAGATCAGGCTACCCTCCAAACCGGTGGCCGTGAGCACACACTCTCCGCGCTGAACAAACCGGTGGCCGTGAGCATCCATAAACGACAGCTCCACCCCTTTGAGCGGCTGGCCGGCATGGCGACGCACGAGCACGTCGCTCCACCCCACCCGATCGCCCACCCCCACGTCGAAACCGCAGTTGGCGGGACGCAGTGGCTGCAACGGCACACCTTGGGCCTGCAGCCAGGGCATCCAGGCGCCGTCGGAGCCGAGCCGGGGCCAACTGCCGCCCCCCAGCGCCAGCAGCACGGCGCCGGCCTGGACCTCGCGCGCTCCTTCGGGCGTGGCAACACATAGCCGGTAGACACACCCACTCCCAACAGCCGAACCCTCTACGGCCTGCAGCGTACCGTCCCAGCGGTGGCGCATGTGAAACGTCACCGGCGCTCCACGCTCGGGGTGGCGGAGCCGGTGCAGCCAGGCCCGAAGCAAGGGGGCGGCCTTCATGTCTGTCGGGAACACGCGCTGCGAGCTGCCCACGAAGGTCCTGATGCCCAGGCCGGCAGCCCAGTCCCTCACCCCTTGGGGCGACAGCACCTCCAGCCAACGGCCGCACGCCTCGGCCTGCTGACCGTATCGGGTGCGGAATCGCTCCAGCGGCTCCGCATGGGTCAGGTTCAGCCCGCCGATGCCCGCCAACAGAAACTTGCGCCCCACGGTGGGCATGGCATCGAACAGGTGCACGGCGATACCGGCCTCGCTGAGGCACTCGGCCGCCATCAGGCCCGCAGGACCACCCCCCACGATGGCCACGGGGCAGGACACAGGTAAACTCAAGAGAACGACTTTCCGTCATGAAACACGATGCCGCGCATGGTACCCGGCTTGCGGCTGACACACCATGAATGCCCAGCCGCCGATTGAACTGCATGCCGAACCCGGCCACCTGATGCGCCGCGCCCACCAGATCGCCGTGGCCACGTTTCACGAGGTTCATGGCCGAGAGGTGACTCCGGTGCAATACGCCATCCTGCGCGCACTGCTCAAGGAACCGGGGATCGACCAGGTCACCCTGGCGCAACGGGTGGCACTGGACACCTCCACCACGGCCGACATCGCCACCCGATTGGAAAAAAAGGGCTGGATCGTGCGCCATCTGCGCCCCCGGCGGCAGCGCAGCCTGGAACTGACGGATGAAGGCCATCGCATCGTGGGTGGCCTGCTGCCCAACGTCAATGCCATGAACGCCCTCCTGCTTCAGGGACTGGACCCCGCCGAGCAGGAGACGTTCCTGCAGCTGCTGCGCAAGTTCGTTCGACTCTCCGGCTGAGGTCCTTCGGGTAAACACCCATGGGCGCCCCCTGTTCAGCCGCCCAATGATTCCGTACAATGAATGTCATTCAGCATACTGAATGAAGGTCAAGCATGTTTCCCAAAAACACCTGGTACGTGGCCTGCGCCGCGCACGACATCGACACCAAACCCCTGGGCCGCAAGATCTGCAACGAAAGCATCGTGTTCTACCGCGACGACAACGGCCAGGTCGCAGCGGTGGAGGATTTCTGCCCGCACCGCGGCGCCCCGCTGTCGCTGGGCTACGTGTGCAAAGGCAAGCTGGTGTGCGGCTACCACGGCCTGGAAATGGGCCGCGACGGCAAGACCATCGCCATGCCCGGCCAGCGCGTGCAGGGCTTCCCCGCCATCAAGAGCTACCCGGTGCAGGAACGCTACGGCTTCATCTGGGTGTGGACGGGAGATGCCGAACGCGCCGACCCCGCCCTGATCCCGCACATGGAGTGGTACGACAACCCGGAATGGGCCTACGGCGGCGGCCTGTACCACGTCAAGGCCGACTACCGCCTGATGATCGACAACCTGATGGACCTGACGCACGAAACCTACGTGCACGCCACCAGCATCGGCCAGCCCGAGATCGACGAAACCCCGTGCAAGACGGTGGTCAACGGCGACGAGGTGGTGACCAGCCGCTTCATGGAAAACATTCCCGCGCCGCCGTTCTGGCGCGCTGCCCTTCGCGCCAAAGGTCTGGCCGACGACGTGCCCGTGGACCGCTGGCAGATCTGCCGCTTCACCCCGCCCAGCCACGTGATGATTGAAGTGGGTGTGGCGCACGCGGGCCACGGTGGCTACGACGCCCCGGCCGAACACAAGGTCTACAGCGTGGTGGTGGACTTCATCACCCCCGAGACAGACACCTCCATGTGGTACCACTGGGGCATGGCGCGCAAGTTCAACCCACAAGACACCGCACTGACCGACCAGATCCGCGAGGGCCAGGGCAAGATCTTCGGCGAGGATCTGGAAATGCTGGAGCGCCAGCAGGCCAACCTGAGCGCGTTCCCGGAACGCAAGCTGCTCAAGCTCAACATCGACGCAGGCGGCGTGCAGGCACGCCGCGTTATCGACAGGCTGATCTCCACCGAGCAGGCACCGCAGGTCTGACATGAGCCAACCCGCAACCCCCCTGCACGTGCGCGTGATGCGCAAGCACGTGGAAGCGCAGGACATTTGCAGCCTGGTACTGGAACCCGTGGAGGGGCATCTGCCCGCCTTCACGGCAGGTGCACACATTGACGTGCACCTGCCCGGCAACGGGCTGGTGCGCCAGTACTCGCTGTGCAACGCGCCCAGCGAAGCAGGCCGCTACGTCATCGCCGTGCTGCGCGACGCCGCCTCGCGCGGTGGTTCGCAAGCCGTGCATGAATTGGTGCACGAAGGCACCGAGTTGCAGATCAGCCCGCCACGCAACCACTTCCCGCTGACCGAAAGCGCGCCACACCACCTGCTGCTCGCGGGCGGCATTGGCGTCACGCCGCTGCTGGCCATGTCAGAGACGCTGGCCGCCCAGGGCGCCAGCTTCGAGCTGCACTACGCCACACGCTCGCGCGACCGCATGGCGTTCATTGAGCGCATCAGCAACTCGCCCTACGCCAGCCGCGCCCACTTCCATTTCGACGACGGTCCGCCAGAGCAGCGTCTGGACATTGCCGCGCTGCTCCGGCAGGCGCCCGCTGGCACGCACCTGTACGTGTGCGGGCCGCAGGGCTTCATGGACGCGGTGCTCAAGACGGCGCGCGAAGCTGCCTGGGACGAATCCCGCCTGCACTACGAGTTCTTCGGCGCAGCCCCCACGAAACAGGCCAGCGACGGCCGTTTTGAACTGGAACTGGTCCGATCGGGTCGCGTGATTCCGGTCGCTGGCCATCAAACTGCCCTGCAAGCCCTCCTGGAAGCGGGGATTGACATCCCGATGTCCTGCGAGCAGGGGGTGTGCGGTACCTGTCTGACGCCCGTGATCAGCGGCATACCCGATCACCGAGACCACTACCTCACCCCGGACGAACAGGCAGCCAACGACCAGTTCCTGCCCTGCTGCTCGCGCAGCCAAAGCGCCCGGCTGGCCCTGGACCTCTGACCCCCCCAGCAATACGATCACGTTCCCCAACCACCACAGGAGACAAGCTGTGAAAACCTTCAAACGTAGAACCACCCTCGCCCTACTGGGCGCCATGGCTGCCGCCACATGGGCCGGGCACGCAGCCGCCCAGACGGTGACACTGCGCCTGCACCAGATGCTGCCGCCGCAGGCCGCCATCCCCGCCAATGCCCTCGTGCCCTGGGCCGAGAAAGTGGAGAAAGATTCGGGAGGCCGGATCAAGGTTCAGCTGTTCCACGCCATGCAACTCGGTGGCGCGCCGCCCGCCCTCTTCGACCAGGCCAAGGACGGCGTGGTCGACCTGACCTGGACCGTGCTCGGCTACACCCCTGGCCGTTTCCCGAAAACCGAGGTGTTCGAACTGCCGTTCATGAGTGGCAGCGCCGAAGCGTCTTCACGGGCCATCCAGGAATACGTGGAAAAATTTGCCCCGGAAGAATTCCGTGAGGTCAAGCTGATCGCGGTGCACACCCACGGCCCCGGCCTGTTCCACACCCGGAACCCGGTCACCGGTCTGGAAAGCCTGCGTGGCATGAAGGTCCGCGGCGGCTCGCGCATCATCAACAACATGCTGACCAAGCTGGGCGCCACCCCGGTGGGCATGCCTGTGCCTGCCGTGTCCGAAGGCCTGTCGCGCGGCACCATCGATGGCACCACCATCCCATGGGAAGTGGTCCCCGCCCTGAAGGTGCATGAGCTGGTGAAGAACCACACCACCTTCGCCGGGGAAAAGGGCCTGTACACCCAGACCTTCGCGTTCAGCATGAACCGGGCATCGTATGACCGCCTGCCGCCCGACCTCAAAGCCGTCATCGACAAGAATTCCGGCATCGAAACTGCCGCCATGTTCGGTCGGGTGATGGACGAAGGCGACAAGGTCGGTCGCGGACTGGCCGTGGCCGCCGGCAACAACATCGTGGCACTGGATGCAGCCGAAACCCAGCGCTGGCGCCGGACCGCCGCCACCGTGGAGGCGGACTGGATCGAAGAGGTTGGCAAACGGGGGATCGACGGCAAGCAGCTGGCGGCCGAAGCACGGGCCCTGATCGCCAAGCACAGCCGCTGATCGCAGTCGGGTGACAATGCGGGCATGACCGTCAGTTCCTCTGCCCGCCTGTCCACCGCCGCCTTCGCCACGCTGCTGCTGATTGCCTTCATGATGGGGGCCAACCACGTGGCAGCGCGCATCGCCTTCGACCACGGGGTGGATGTGGCCACGGCCGTGACCTTCCGCAGCGGGGTCACGGCCTTGGTTGTTGGTGTGCTGCTGCTGGTCTATCGGGTGCCCTTGCGCCTGACGGCACGGCACCGCAAAACGCTGCCCCTGATCGGGGCACTGGTCGCCGTGCAGAGCCTGTGCTTGTACGCTTCCGTCGCACGCCTGCCGGTCGCGTTGGCGCTGCTCACATTCAACACCTATCCACTTTGGACGGCACTTTGGGCACGACTGCTCTACCGCGAACGCCCAGAACCGGCCGTTCTGCGTGCCATGCCGGTGATGATGCTCGGCCTTGCACTGGCACTGGATGTCCTGGGGGCTGCCTCAGGTCTGGGTGCAGGCGGGCATTGGCGGGCCATCGGCTCGGGCGTCGCGTTTGCCATGGCGGCAGCGGCCACCTTTGGCCTGGCCCTGGTGCTCACCCAGCATGAAGCGGGCACCCTGGACGGCCGGGTCCGCACCTTCAGCACCATGGCCATCGTCGGGGTACTGGCTTTCGCCGGCACGGCCACGCAAGGCGGCCTGCAAATGCCCACGGCCCCGGCCGGATGGGGCGGCCTGCTGGGCCTGACCTTTCTTTACGGCACCGCCTTCACCATCATGTTCACCGTGCTGCCACGGTTGGGCGTGGTCGGCAACTCGGCAATCATGAACATCGAACCGATCTTTGCCCTCGTGCTGGCCTGGGCCATCCTGGGCCAAACGGTGGCATCGGTGCAGGTGGCCGGCGGCCTGCTGGTGGTCACCACGGTCATGTGGCTGGGGTTGCGCAAGCGTTAGTCCAGCGGCAGGGCGCTGGTGCACTTGACCTCGTCCAGGCAGACACTGGAGCGCACACCGTTCACACCAGGCAGCTGGGCCAGCGTACCGAGCAGGAAGTCGGACAACGCCTTCAGGTCCCGCGCCACCACCTTGAGCACGTAATCGAAGTCGCCGGTGACGGCATAGCATTCCTGAACCTGCGCGAGGCTGCTGATCACGTCCCGGAACTTCACCACCTCCCGGATGTGGCCGCGCTCCATCGTCACGTGCACGATCGCCAGCACCCCGAGCCCCACCCGAACCGCGTCAAGCCGAGCCTCGTAGCGCTTCACGTAGCCCCGCTCTTCCAGTCGTCGATGGCGCCGGTTGCATTGCGCGGGCGACAGGTGAACGGCCTGGGCCAGTTCCAGATTGCTCACCCGGCCATGTGCCTGCAAATGCGCCAGGATGCGTCGGTCTGTCTGATCCAAATCGATCTCGTGCAACATATTCTCCTTATTTTAGGAATATACGATACAAGATATCCACTATGATGGCAAACCCAGGCCTATTATGCAAACCCATTGCATTGACAGTGGCATAAAGTTTCGGCTTCAATTTGATCTGAAGGAGCTGCAGCCATGGCCGACCTGTTTGAGAACCCCATGGGCCTGTGCGGGTTCGAGTTCGTCGAATTTGCCTCGCCCACCGCCCACGTGCTCGAACCCCTGTTCGAGAAGATGGGTTTCACCCTGGTGGCCAGGCACCGCTCCAAGGACGTGGTGCTGTACCGCCAGGGCGGCATCAACTTCATCGTCAACCGCGAAACCAAGAGTCCGGCTGGCTACTTTGCGGCCGAACACGGCCCCAGCGCCTGTGGCCTGGCCTTCCGCGTGAAAGACTCGCACAAGGCCTACGCCCGGGCGCTGGAACTCGGCGCCCAGCCCATCGAGATCGCCACCGGCCCCATGGAATTGCGGCTACCCGCCATCAAGGGCATTGGCGGCGCACCGCTGTACCTGATCGACCGCTTCGAAGACGGCAAGAGCATCTACGACATCGACTTTGAATTCCTACCCGAGTTCGAAGATCCCGCCAGCCGCAACCCCGTGGGCCACGGCTTCAAACTGATCGACCACCTCACCCACAACGTCTACCGCGGCCGCATGGCCTACTGGGGATCGTTCTACGAGAAGCTGTTCAACTTCCGCGAAATCCGCTACTTCGACATCCAGGGCGAATACACCGGTCTGACCAGCCGCGCCATGACCGCCCCCGACGGCATGATCCGCATCCCGCTGAACGAGGAAAGCGGCAAGGGCACCGGGCAGATCGAGGAATTCCTGATGCAGTTCAACGGCGAAGGCATCCAGCACATCGCCCTGCTGACCGACGACATCATCGCCAGCGTGGACGCCCTGCAGATGGCCGGCATTCCGCTGATGACCGCCCCCAACGACATCTACTACGAGATGCTCGAAGAGCGCCTGCCTGGCCACGGCGAACCGGTCAAGGAACTCCAGGCCCGCGGCATTCTGCTCGACGGCTCCACCGCCAACGGCGAAAAGCGCCTGCTGCTGCAGATTTTCAGCCAGACGCTGCTGGGCCCGGTGTTCTTCGAATTCATCCAGCGCAAGGCCGACGAGGGCTTCGGCGAGGGCAACTTCAAGGCCCTGTTCGAAAGCCTGGAGCGCGACCAGATCCGTCGCGGGGCGCTCAAGGTCGAGCCAGCCAGCGCCTGAACCCGACGCCGCCGTTTGCGCCCCTCTGACCCACCGACACCATGAAAAAACTCGAAGGCCCCTCGCTGCAACAACAGCTCGCCACGATCCCGAACTGGCGGTTCGACGAGGACACCCTGTCCATCGAACGCCGCTTCGTCTTCAAGGACTTCAACGAAGCCTTTGCCTTCATGACGCGCGTGGCCATGGCCGCCGAGGTGCGCAATCACCACCCGGAGTGGTTCAACGTCTACAACCGGGTGGACATCACCTTCACCACCCACGACGCCGGCGGCCTGACCGAGCGCGACATCGACTTCGCGCAATGGGTGGACGGCATCGCGGGCGCAGCCGGTAACTGAGCATGATTGCCGACACCCCCACCAAACACGGCCTGGCCGCTGGCGAGGCAGGCCGCCCCGAAAGCCCGGACTGGACCATCCCCCAGGGCTGGGAGCGGTACACCACCGAAGAACACGCCATCTGGCGCACCTTGTACGAAAGACAAATGTGCCTGCTGCCCGGCCGGGTGTGCCAGGCATTCGAAACCGGCATGAAGGCGCTGCCCATCGCGCACGACCAGATCCCGGACTTCCGCCGCCTGAGCGACGTGCTCATGAAACACACCGGCTGGCAGGTGGTGGCCGTGCCCGGCCTGGTGCCCGACGACGTGTTCTTCGAGCACCTGGCCAACCGGCGCTTCCCGGCCGGACAATTCATCCGCCGCGCCGACCAGCTGGACTACCTGGAAGAGCCCGACGTGTTCCACGACGTGTTCGGCCACGTGCCCATGCTCATGCATCCGGTCATGGCGGACTTCATCCAGGCCTACGGCGAAGGCGGCCTGCGCGCCCAGCGGCTGGGACACCTGGAGCAACTGGCCCGGGTGTACTGGTACACGGTCGAATTCGGGCTGGTGGAGGAAGGGGACTCGCTGCGCCTTTACGGCGGGGGCATTGCGTCTTCATACAGCGAAAGCCTGTTCTGCCTGGACTCGCCCTCGCCCAATCGCGTCGGCTTCGAGCTGGAGCGCGTCATGCGCACCCGCTACCGCATCGACGATTTTCAGGAAACCTATTTCGTCTTGCGCTCGCTCGACGACCTGCTGGAACTGGCGCGCGTGGACTTTGCCCCGCTATACGAGCGCACCGCCCTTCTTCCCTCGCTGGAACCGGGCGACGTGCTGCCCACCGACCCGGTGCTGCACCGCGGCGACGGCAGTTACCACCGCGCCCGGCGCGGCTGACGCTCAGGTCCCCAGGTCTTGCCGCAGCAGGGCCTGCACCTGGGTGGCCAGGGCCGCCAGATCGCCCTCGTTGCTGAGTTCCCGTGCGCCGGCCTTCTCGTCGGCCGTCACGGGCTCCATCCAGGCCAGTTGCCGCTCCATCACCACCCGCCCCGCGTCTGAAGGGTCGCCCCCTTGCCGCTCTCGCTCGACCAGCCGGTCGGCCATGAGGGCTTGCGGTGCATGGCAGACCCACAGATGGAACCGCACCCCAACCGTGGCCGCCAGCGTCCGCATCTGCTCGCGCTCGGTCCGGCGCAGGCTGGCGGCATCCACCACCACCGAGCAGCCCGCCGCCAGGGCGGACTGTGCGGCTGTCATCAGTCGATCATAGGTCTGCCGCGTCTGGTCTGCGCCGTACCAGTGGGCCGTCTGCGCCAGCGTGGGGCGAGCCGTCGGCACCACCCCCAGCAGGCGCTTGCGCTCCACGTCGGAGCGCACCCGCACCACCGGCCGGCCGTGCTCGGCCAGCGCGTCACGCAACAGGCCCGCCGCAGTGGATTTGCCCGATCCGCTCACGCCCATCATCAGCCACAGACCCGGGGCAGGCGGCGGCGCCATCAGGGCCTCCAGACAGCGCCAGTAGCGCCCGAACGCCTCAACCCCATCACTGCCCAGCAAGGCCACGTGGGCCCGCACCAGCGCGCGGTAGGCGGCATAAGGCCGCAGGCCCCGCAGACCGTCATGGTCCCCGGTGCCGTCAAGGTAGCCGCTCATGAAACGCCAGGCCAGCGCCGGCTCGTCGTGCGCGAACAGGTCCATGAAGGTGAAGGCGGCATCGTTGATCACGTCGATGCGGCGCAGATCCTCGTCGAACTCGATGGCGTCGAACGCCATGACCCGCCCCTGCCATTCGATCAGATTGCCCAGGTGCAGGTCACCATGGCACTCGCGTACCTTGCCGTGCACACGACGCGCCGCCATCCAGTCCTGCAGGCCCGAAAATTCATCCAGCAGTCGCGGGGCCACCCCCACACACCCCCGCGGGGGGGGGGGGAGCCCGGGGGGCAGACACCCCCCCCCCCCGCCCCCCCCGGCGGGCGCCCCGGCCGCGCGGGGGGGGGGGGGGGGGGGCGGCGGGGGGG